>JAGNWH010000075.1:0-10264 GCA_017986055.1 Limnohabitans sp.
TCGGATGCCTCGATCTCGGCCCAGGTGGTGTCGTCGATCCAGATGCCGTTTTGTTCGCGCTCGGCGCGGGCAGCGCGTTCGGGTTCGCCTGCCATGTGCACACCGTCGCTGCCTGGGGCATCGGGGCTTTGGCGCAGCCAGTCGGCAAAGGCCAGGGCTTCTTGTTCAAACATTGCTTGCGTGCCCAGGCGCACCGGGTCGATCAGCATGGTCAGCATGCCATTCAGCACGGCGCGTTGCTGGTCGGCTTCGCGGTGCCAGGTGCCACTGCCGGTCAGTGCACCGCCCAGCAGTTCGCAGGCCACGGCCATGCCAAAACCTTTGTGGTCGCCAAAGGTCATGAGTGCGCCAAACAGACCGTTGGTCTGCGGCACCACCACCACGCCGGGGTCGGTGGTGGGGTGACCATGTTCGTCAATCAAATAGCCGGGCGGTACTTGCTCGCCCTTGTTGTGGGCCACGCGCATCTTGCCTTGTGCCACGCGGCTGGTGGCAAAGTCCAGCACAAAGGGTGCGCGGCTGCCCATGGGCACGCCGATGCAGCAGGGGTTGGTGCCAAAGCGCCCATCGCCACCGCCAAAAGGCGCGACCACGGGGCGTGAAAGCACGTTGACAAAATGAACCGACACCAGACCTTGGGCGACGGCCATTTCGGCAAAGTGGCCGATGCGCCCCAAGTGGTGTGAGCGGCTCAGGGCCACGGTGCATACGCCGTGTTGCTTGGCGCGTTCGATGCCCATTTGCATGGCTTGCACGCCAGTGATCTGGCCATAGCCGCGTTGGCCGTCTAGGTTCAACAGTGGGCCGGTGTCAAGCAAGACCTTGACGCCGGTGTTGGGACTCAAGCCACCTTCGAGTACGGCGTCCACATAGCGCGGCACCATGCCGACGCCGTGCGAGTCGTGACCGCTCAGGTTGGCCATCACCAAGTTGTCGGCCACCTGCGCGGCCTCTGCCGGGGCGCTGCCCGTCATGGCGATGATGCGGGTGATGTGTTGGCGAAGATCGTTGGCTTGGATGCGTTGGCTCATGGTGATCCTTGTCAGTCATTGATTTACTCTTGTCACCCCGGGCTTGACCCGGGGTCCATCTTGAGGGTTGGTCATGGCGCTAGACCACATGGATCCCGGATCAAGTCCGGGATGACGAGCGAGGGGGCGCTCACATCACCGCGCCCACTTGCCATGGCACAAACTCGTTTTGCCCGTAGCCGTGGCGTTCGCTCTTGGTGGGTTCGCCCGAGGCGGCGGCCAGGATCATTTCGAAAATGCGCTGTCCCATCTCGGCGATGCTCACGCCGCCGTCCACGATCTCACCGCAGTTCAGGTCCATGTCCTCTTCTTGTTTTTTCCACAGCGCGGTGTTGGTCGAAAACTTCAGGCTGGGCGAAGGCGCGCAGCCATAGGCGCTGCCGCGACCGGTGGTAAAGCAGATCAGGTTGGCACCGCCCGCCACTTGCCCGGTGGCGCTGACGGGGTCGTAACCTGGCGTGTCCATGTAGACGAAGCCTTTGGCCTGCACCGGTTCGGCGTATTCGTAAACCGCCTGCAGGTTGCTGGTGCCGCCTTTGGCCACGGCGCCGAGCGACTTTTCAAGGATGGTGGTCAGGCCACCGGCCTTGTTGCCGGGCGAGGGGTTGTTGTTCATTTCGCCACCGTTGATGGCGGTGTAGTTTTCCCACCATTTGATGCGCTCGATCAGTTTGTGCGCTACCTCGGGTTTGACGGCGCGGCGTGTGAGCAAATGTTCGGCCCCATAAATCTCGGGAGTTTCGCTCAGGATGGCGGTGCCACCGTGCTGGACCAGCAGGTCTACCGCCGCACCCAGCGCCGGGTTGGCGCTGATGCCCGAATAGCCGTCTGATCCACCGCACTGCAAACCCACTGTGATGTGTTCAGCACTGCAAGGCTGGCGCGTGATGGCATTGGCGCGGGGCAGCATTTCTTCGATCAGCTTGATGCCTTTTTCGACAGTCAGGCGTGTGCCGCCCGTGTCCTGGATATTGAAGACTTTCAGTGTGTCGCCCTCGCGCAGACTGCTGTGCGCCAGCCAGGTGTTGAGTTGGTTGGCTTCACAGCCCAGGCCCACGACGACCACACCCCAGAAGTTGGCGTGCGTGGCGTAACCGGCCAAAGTGCGTTCGAGCAGCTGGATGCCCAGCCCTTCGGTGTCCATGCCGCAGCCGGTGCCGTGGGTCAAGGCAACCACGCCATCCACATGGGGGAAGTTGGCCAGCGCTTGCGGGTTGCTGCGTTTGGAGAAGTGGTCGGCAATGGCGCGTGCAGCGGTGGCTGAACAGTTGACGCTGGACAGCACCCCGATGTAGTTGCGTGTGGCCACGCGGCCGTCCGCACGCTGGTAGCCCATGAAGGTGGCTTGCTTGCGCACGGGTTCGGGCTTGACGTCTTGCCCGATGGCGTAGTCGCGCTCGAAGTTGCCTTTTTCGGCGCCCATGTTGAGGTTGTGCGTGTGCACATGTTCGCCCGGCGCAATGGCTTGCGATGCGAAACCGATGATCTGGTTGTAGCGCCGCACGGGCTCGTTTGTGGCAATGGCGCGAGTGGCGATTTTGTGGCCCGGCGGTATCAGGCCACGCACAGCCACACCGTCCACGGCGCTGCCGCTCATGAGTTGGGCGCGGGCGATGACCACGTCATCGGCCGGGTGCAGTCGGATGAAGAGATTTGACATGTTTTTAATCGGTTGGGGACAGCGCTGAAGCGCTGTTCCACATGGTCAATAGAATTGCTTGGGCAACCACAGCACCAAGCTGGGGAAGTAGGTAATGACAGCCAGACTGCCCAGCAAGGGGAACAGCCAAGGCAGGATGGCCATGGTCGTGCGCTCGACGCTGAGCTTGGCCACACGCGCCAACACAAACAGCACCATGCCCATGGGCGGGTGCAGCAGGCCAATCATCAAGTTCAGCACCATGACCAGACCGAAGTGCACCAGGTCAATGCCCAGCTTTTGGCAAATGGGTACGAGGATCGGCACCAGAATGGTGATGGCGGCAGTGGGCTCTAGGAAGCAGCCGACAAACAGCATCAGCGCGTTGGCCAGCAGCAAGAACACCCAAGGCTCTTTGGTGAAGCCAAGAACCCATTCGCTGATGGCGGTGGTCACACCCGTGGCGGTGAGCATCCAGCCAAAAATGCTGGCCGCAGCCACGATGAAAAGCACGGTGGCCGTTGTCTCTACTGTGTCGAGGCAAATCTTCACGAACATCTTGAAGTTGAGCGTGCGGTACCAGAAAAACCCCAGTGCAATGGCCCAAACGCAAGCCGCAATCGCGCCTTCGGTGGGGGTGAACACGCCAGTGGTCATGCCGCCGATCAGAATCACGGGTGTCATGATGGGCAAAACGGCCTGGAAGTTGAAGAACTTGTCGGCGGCAAATAAAACGATCAAGGCCACAAACACCGTGATTTGCGCGGGCGTGCCCAGGGCGGTGACCATCCACCAGATGGAAAGTGGCCAACCGACGACCACAGCCGTCTCAGCCAGGGCCTTGATGACTTTGGGCCACTCGAATTTGACGTCCGCACCCCAGCCGTTTTTGTGCGCAAAAAAAGCCACAGTGAGCATCATCAATACGGCCATCAGAATGCCGGGCAGGATGCCTGCAAGAAACAAGGCACCGACGGAAACGTTGGCCATCATGCCGTAGATCACAAAGGGCAAGCTCGGCGGAATGATGGGGCCGAGCGTGGCCGAAGCAGCCGTGACGCCCACCGCAAATTCGGTGCTGTAGCCATGGTCTTTCATGGCCTTGATTTCGATGGTGCCCAGACCAGCCGCGTCGGCAATGGCCGTGCCGCTCATGCCGGCAAATACGACCGAGCCGACCACGTTGACGTGACCCAGTCCACCCTTAAGCCAGCCCACCAGGGCCAGTGCGTAGTTGTAGATGCGGTTGGTGATGCCCGCGTTGTTCATCAGGTTGCCGGCCAAAATAAAGAAGGGAACTGCCAGCAGCGGAAAGCTGTCGATGCCCGAGACCATGCGGTGAATGACCACAAACGGTGGAGAGCTTTCGACAAAAAACAAATAGAGCAAGGACGCACCCGCCATGGCAATCGCCACCGGGATACCGCCACTCATGAGAATCAGAAAAAGGATCTTCAGCATGGGAGAACTTTCTAGAGGGGCGGTTTCAGCGGTCGGTCATTTCAGACTCGGGGCGTTGCAGCACGGTATAGCCGCGCTGCCAATGCACGCGGGCCACCCAGATGGCGCGCAGGCACATGGCGGCAAAGCCGACCATGACCACGCCATAAATCAGGTTCATGGGCAGGTCGATGATGGTCATCTTGTAGCTGCCCAGTTTCTCCATCATTTGCCCCGTCAGGACGGTGGCGGCGGCGAAAAAGGCGATGCGCATCACGTCGACCACGGTGCCCATGACGCGCGACAGCCATGTGGGCATGAAGCGGTAAAAGAAATCGACTTGAATGTGGTTGTTCTTGGCCACGCCAATGGTCGCGCCAGTAAAGACTGTGGCGATCAGCAAGTAGCGGGCAATTTCTTCGGTCCACGAAGCCGAATTGTTCAGTACGTAACGCGTGAAAAATTGGTAAAAAACGGTCAAGCCCAATGCCCAGAAGAAGGCCAGAGCGGCCCAGGCCTCGATGGGCGTGCCGGATAAATCGACTTCGTCGTCTGTCGCATGAAACTGGCCATCGTCGCCCATGACTTTGGGCATGGCGTCGAGGTCTGGGATGTTGCTCATTGGAGGTCCTTGAATTCGATGAGATGGCCAGATGACACGCGCAAGTCGAACTCGGAGAGTCAGACTTGCGGCGTCTTCTGCTTACTTGGCGGCTTGAATCTTGTCGAAGTCAGACTGTGTAAAGCCCATCGAAGACAGTGGGGCGTTTTTCAACACGGCATCCTGGAATGACTTGCGGTCCACTTCCACAATTTGCAGGCCTTTTTTCTTGAACTCGCCCACCAGCTCGGCTTCGCGGGCTTTGATCTTGGCTGTGGCACGCACGGCAGCTTCTTGCGTCACTTCAGTGAACATCTTCTTCTCGGCATCGCTGAGTTTGTTCCACAAATGCGGTGCGATTTGGGTGGTCAAACCGTCCACGATGTGGCCGGTCATCATGATGGCCTTTTGCACTTCGTAGAACTTCTTGGCCTCGATCGTGGTCAAGGGGTTTTCTTGCGCTTCCACGGTGCCGTTTTGCAAGGCCAGATACACCTCGGCAAAGGCAATCGGGGTAGGGTTGGCACCGCAAGATTTTGGTGTGGCGGTGTAAGCCGGCACATCGGGTACGCGGATTTTCAGGCCCTTCATGCCTGCGCAGTTGGTGAATGGCTTTTGTGCGGTGGTGTGGCGTGCGCCGTAGTAGGTGTAGGCCGTGACCTGAATGCCGGTTTTGGCACGAAACTCGTTGACCATTTCCTGAAAGACGGGGCTCTTGGAGTAGGCCACCAGGTGATCACCGTCGCGGAAGATGAAGGGGTAGTAGGCAATGCCAAAGCGCGGGTAGGAGCGGGCGGCAAAGGAAGGGCCGCTGATGATCATGTCCACGGTGCCGAGCGTCAGGCCTTGGTTGATGTCGGTTTCTTTGCCCAGTGTGGAGGCAGGGAAGACCTGGATGTCGTACTTGCCGCTGCTGCGTTTTTTGATTTCTTCAGCTGCCCACACCGATTCGGTGTGATAGGGCTCAGATGTTTCGTAGACGTGGGCCCACTTGATTTTTTGCTGCGCCAGCACGGCAGTGCTGCTCAGCACGGACAAGGCACCTACGGCGAATGCGCCGACGGTGGCCAGTGTTTTCAGGGTCAATCGTTTGCTCATCAAAGTCTCCTCATTGGTTTTAAAAATGCTGACGCGAAAAAACTGCTTGCCCTTAACGGGCAGGCGCGCGGCGCCAGCTCGCGCTGTACCTTTTGTGGGCTTGTTTCAGGTGCTTTTGCATGGACTTGCGGGCGGCTGTTGGGTCGTGCGCCTCAATGGCCTGCAACACCTGTTGGTGCTCGCTAATGGCTGCTTGCCAAGATGCCGGGTGTTCAAAATAATCGCCCAGTCGCTCAAACAGCGGACCGTTGCGGGCTTGCCAGTAACGCTGTACGGTGTCCAGCAAGACACTGTTGCCGCAGGCTTTGGCAATCGCTTCGTGAAAAGCTTCGTCGCCCTCGCGCGGCACTTCATCGCGAGCGGCTTCGAGCTTCATCTGCTGTAAGCCGTTTTTGATGGCCTTGATGTCTGTCTTTTTTGCGTGGGTGGCTGCCAACGCCGCCACTTCGGCCTCGATCAACAAGCGGGCGCTCATCACCTCCAGCGGCCCCCAGTCGGCGGGGGTGTTGGCATCGGCTTCGGATGCGGCCGTTGCCTTGGCGAGCGGCTGGATGCGCTGCACGTAAATGCCGGAGCCGGTGCGTACTTCGATCATCCCCTCGACCTCCAGCGCGATCAGAGCTTCTCGCACCGAAGGCCGACTGACGCCCAATTGCAAGGCCAGGTCGCGTTCGGCTGGCAGTCGGGAGCCCAAGGCAAACTCACCTGAGACCATGAGCGTTCTGAGTTGCTCGGCAATTTGGCGGTACAGGCGCTGCGGGGCTACGGTGTGCAAGGGCATTTGGCGAATCAGGGATAACGTGAATTGGACAAGTGGTCAGACCAGTTGCACAATCATCACATGTTCAGATTTCAGCGGTCAAGCTTTTTTAGACCCGCACAAACCCTCATACAAGGGCCCTCAATCGCATGTCCTCAGTCACCATTGACCGCGTGAGCCTACGGCAGGTGAATTTGCCGCCGAAGGTGCTGCGCACCGACGCGATTCAGTCGTTCGTGACGCAAGAAACCATCTTGCTCACCCTGCATTGCAGCGACGGCATTGCGGCCACGGGCTACGCTTACACCATTGGCACGGGTGGCTCTTCTGTCATTGCTTTGCTCAAGGACCACTTGGCCCCCCGTTTGATCGGTCGGGATCCGGTGATGGTCGAGGCCATCTGGAAAGACTTGTTTTTTCATACCCACGCCACGGCAGTGGGCGCGATGACCAGCTTGGCGTTGGCCTGTGTGGACACCGCCTTGTGGGATTGGCGTGCGCAAAGCCAGGGCCTGCCGCTGTGGCAGTTGTTGGGTGGTGCACAAAAACGCGTACCGCTTTACACCACCGAAGGAGGCTGGTTGCATTTGTCGCCTGAGGCGCTGGTGGATCAGACCCTGGAGGCGCAAGCCCAGGGCTTTAAAGGGGCCAAGATCAAGATCGGCCGCCCTCATGTGAGCGAAGACGTGGCCCGCTTGAGCGCTGTGCGCGATGCGGTGGGGCCAGCGTTTGAGCTGATGACCGATGCCAACCAGGGCTTCAACCGCGCCGAGGCCGTGCGCCGGGCTCGGGCATTTGATGGCTTGGGGCTGGCGTGGATGGAAGAGCCGCTGCCTGCCGAAGATGTGTCGGGCCACCGCCAGCTGCGTGAGCACACGACCATTCCGGTGGCGGTGGGCGAGTCGATGTACCACCCGATGCAGTTCCGTGAATATCTGGAGCAGGGCGCTTGCTCGATCGTGCAGCCCGATGTAGCCCGCATTGGCGGCATCACGCCCTGGATCAAGACGGCGCATTTGGCCGAGACCTTTGACGTGGCGGTGTGTCCTCACTTTTTGATGGAGTTGCATGTGAGCCTTTGCGCCGCCGTGCCCAACGCCACTTGGGTTGAATACATTCCGCAACTGGACGACATCACCACTTCGCGCATGCGGGTGTCTGATGGTTTCGCCCACCCACCCGACACCGCAGGTCTGGGCATCGCCTGGGACTGGTCCGCCATCACACAAAGACAAACCACTTATCTGGAGATCAAGGCACTATGAGACTCAAAGGAAAAACCGCGCTGGTGACCGCCGCTGGGCAAGGCATTGGCCAGGCTGCGGCGCTGGCCATGGCCGCAGAAGGCGCCGTCGTTTACGCCACCGATGTGAACGCCGAGTTACTCAAGTCTTACCAAGGTGTGGCGAATGTGCACACCGCCGTGCTCAACGTGCTCGACAAAGCCGCGATTGCCGCCCAGGTGGCCAGCATGGACCGCATCGACGTGATCTTCAACTGCGCAGGCTTTGTGCACAACGGCAGCATTGTGGAGGCCAAAGACGATGAGTGGGAATTCGCGTTCAACCTGAACGTGCGTTCGCAGTTCTGGATGATTCAGGCGGCCATCCCCAAAATGGTGGCGCAGTTCGAGAAAGACGGCCGTGGCGGCAGCATCATCAACATGGCCAGCGTGTGTTCCAGCGTCAAGGGCTTGCCCAACCGCTTCATTTACGGCACCAGCAAGGCCGCAGTGATAGGCCTCACCAAGAGTGTGGCGGCTGACTTTGTGCGCCAGGGCATCCGTTGCAATGCGATTTGCCCAGGCACCGTGGACACTCCCTCGTTGCAAGACCGCATCAACAGCTACGCCGATCCGGTGCAGGCGCGCAAGGACTTCATCAACCGCCAGCCCATGGGCAGACTGGCGCAGGCGGCAGAGATCGCGCCCATCGTCACCTTCTTGGCCTCTGACGAATCCATCTTCGCCACGGGCAATGCCTACATGGTCGATGGTGGCATGACCATTTGAGTTTCAGAAAGACAGACATGAATTTGCTGGACATGAAAGGCCGCCACGCGGTCATCACGGGCGCAGCCACTGGCTTGGGTTTTGCCATTGCCCAGCGCATGCTGGCTTCGGGTGCCCGAGTGACGGTCTGGGACCGCGATGCGGCGGGCATGATCGCCGCCGCCGAACAACTGCGAAAGCAACAACCAGGCGCTGTCGTCAACACGGTGCAGGTCGATGTGACGAGCCACGATTCGGTGGTGCAAGCCACTGCTCAAACCACCGCTTTGGCCGATGTGGATGTGTTGGTCAACAGCGCTGGCATCACCGGCCCCAACGTCAAAGTGTGGGATTACCCGGTTGACGCATGGAAGCAGGTTTTCGATGTGAACGTGAATGGTTTGTTTTATTGCTGCCGCGAACTCAGCGCCCACATGAAGGCGCGCAACTACGGACGCATCGTCAATATCGCCTCGGTTGCGGGCAAGGACGGCAACCCCAATGCCAGCGCTTACAGTGCCAGCAAGGCGGCCGTCATTGGCCTCACCAAATCGCTGGGCAAAGAGCTCGCCGACACGGGTGTGCGCGTGAACTGTGTCACCCCGGCGGCTGTCAAGACGGCGATTTTTGATCAAATGTCGCCAGAGCACATCCAGTTCATGTTGTCCAAGATTCCGATGGCCCGCTTTGGCGAGCCCGAAGAAGTCGCCGCCATGGTGACGTGGCTCAGCACCGAAGAATGTTCCTTCTCCACCGGGGCGGTCTTTGACTTGTCGGGTGGCCGTTCCACTTATTGATTTTTTACACACTGAGAGGTTTTATGAAACTCGTTCGCTATGGCCAACCCGGCAAAGAAAAACCAGGTCTGATCGACGCCGATGGCCGCTTGCGCGACCTGAGTGGCGTGGTGAAAGACATTTCCCCTGAGTTGCTCAACGACAAGGCGCTGGCCAAGTTGGCCAAAGTCAAGACCGACAAGCTGCCTTTGGTACGCGGCAAAAAGCGCTTTGGCACGCCCATCTCGTACACCAGCAAGTTCATTGCCATTGGCCTGAACTACGCCGATCACGCGGCCGAATCCGGCATGCCCATTCCGGCTGAACCGATTGTGTTCACCAAGGCCATCTCTTGCATTCAGGGCGCAGACGATGACGTCATGCTGCCCAAAGGCTCCAAGAAGACCGACTGGGAGGTCGAGTTGGGCATCGTCATTGGCACCCGCACACGCTATGTGTCGCAAAAAGACGCCTTGAACCACGTGGCCGGTTATTGCGTCATCAACGACGTGAGCGAGCGCGAATACCAGCTCGAACGCGGCGCCACATGGGACAAGGGCAAGGGTTGCGACACCTTCGGACCCGTCGGCCCTTGGTTGGTCACGCGCGACGAAGTGCCTAACCCGCAAGCCCTGGGCATGTGGCTGGACGTGAACGGCGTGCGCATGCAAACCGGCACCACCAAGACCATGATTTTTGGCGTGGCCAAACTGGTCAGCTATGTGAGCCAGTTCATGACCCTCGAGGCCGGCGACATCATCACCACCGGCACACCTCCAGGCGTGGGCATGGGCATCAAAAAAGACGGCAAGCCCGCACCTGTGTTCTTGAAGCGTGGCGACGTGATGCGCTTGGGCATTGATGGCCTGGGTGAGCAAAGCCAGAAAGTGGTGGCTTTCAAAGCCTGATGTTTTTTGACTTGACCTGGG
>JAGNWH010000015.1:0-34634 GCA_017986055.1 Limnohabitans sp.
TGCGTGAGCAACTGGCCTTTTTGGGGTTGACCCATGCGCTTGGAGGTCGTTGATAAAGAAACCGACGACTTGGCACCCGCACCCGTGCTGTTTTTGCGCCGGGCGCTTTGGTAGCCCTCTTCGGCCAGCGGCTGCCAGTTCGGAATCAAATGGTGTTTGCCATTACCGATCAAGTCGGAGCGGCCCATGGCTTTGAGGGCTTCGCGCAGCAGAGGCCAGTTGTTGGCGTCGTGGTAGCGCAAAAACGCTTTGTGCAATCGGCGGCGTTTGTCGCCTTTGACCACGTCCACTTTTTCGCTGTCGCGGGTGATTTTGCGCAGCGGGTTGCGGGTGGAGTGGTACATGGCCGTGGCCGTGGCCATGGGGCTGGGGTAGAAGGTCTGCACCTGGTCGGCTCGAAAGCCGTTCTTTTTGAGCCAGATGGCCAGGTTCATCATGTCTTCGTCACTGGTGCCCGGGTGGGCAGCGATGAAGTACGGGATGAGAAACTGCTTTTTACCCGCCTCTTCGCTGTACTTGTCAAACATCGACTTGAAGCGGTCGTAGGTGCCGATGCCCGGCTTCATCATCTTGGACAGCGGGCCGCCTTCGGTGTGCTCGGGCGCAATCTTCAGGTAGCCACCCACATGGTGCTGCACCAGCTCTTTCACGTATTCAGGCGACTGTACGGCCAGGTCGTAGCGCAGGCCAGAGCCGATCAGGATCTTCTTGATGCCCTTGAGGGTGCGAGCCCTGCGGTACATGTTGATCAAGGGGCCGTGGTCGGTCGTCAGGTTCTGGCAGATGCCGGGGAACACGCAGCTCGGTTTGCGGCAAGCCGACTCGATCTCGGGGCTTCGACAGCCCAGTCGGTACATATTGGCCGTGGGGCCACCCAAGTCAGAGATGACGCCGGTGAAGCCCTTGACCTTGTCGCGGATCTCCTCGACCTCGCGAATCACCGACTCTTCGGAGCGGCTTTGGATGATGCGGCCTTCGTGCTCGGTGATCGAGCAAAAGGTGCAGCCGCCAAAGCAGCCGCGCATGATGTTGACACTGAAGCGGATCATCTCCCACGCGGGAATTTTGGTGGCGTGGTCGTGGCTGCCGTTTTCGTCGGCATAGCTCGGGTGCGGGCTGCGGGCATACGGCAGGTCAAACACATGGTCCATCTCGGCGGTGGTCAGCGGGATGGGCGGCGGTGTGATCCACACGTCACGCGCGGTGGTGCCCTCCCCGTGCGCTTGCACCAGGCAGCGGGCATTGCCGGGGTTGGTCTCCAGGTGCAGCACGCGGTTGGCATGGGCATAAAGCACGGCATCTTGCTTGACTTGCTCGTAGCTGGGCAGCCGAATCACGCTTTTGTCACGGGGCGGGACTTTGTGGGTGCCTTTGCCACGCAAGGCAGGGTTGGGCACAAAGTTGAGCGGCTGGATGATGGGTTGGATAGCGGCTTGCACGGTGCGGGCCTGGGCCACAGCGGCGGACAAATCGGCCTCGACGTTTTGTGCGTTGTGGGCATCGGCCACATCCTTGGCTTCTTCCTCACGGGCACAAGTCGCGCCCTGCTCTCGCGCTTGGTCCGAGATCATCAAATACGGATTGATGTGCGCCTCAACGTGTCCGGGCATGTCCACGCTGGTGGAGTCGATCTCGAACCAGCCCAAGGCCGATTCGTCACCTTGGCGGCGCACAAAGGCGGTGCCGCGCACGTCGGTGATTTGCTGCACCGGCTCACGGGCTGCCAGGCGGTGTGCAATCTCGACAATCGCCCGCTCGGCGTTGCCATAAAGTAGC
This sequence comes from Limnohabitans sp., assembly GCA_017986055.1. GTDB lineage: Bacteria > Pseudomonadota > Gammaproteobacteria > Burkholderiales > Burkholderiaceae_C > Limnohabitans_A. The sequence continues at coordinate 1,777 of JAGNWH010000015.1, forward strand.
AAGTCGCATTTGCTGTCCACCACCACCGAGCGGCGAACTTTGTCGGACCAATAGTCGTAATGCGCGATGCGGCGCAGGCTGCCCTCAATGCCGCCGAGCACGATGGGGGTGTCCGGGAAGGCCTCGCGGCAGCGCTGGCTGTAAACGATGGCCGCGCGATCAGGCCGCTTGCCACCCACGTCGCCGGGAGTGTAGGCGTCGTCGCTGCGAATTTTGCGGTCCGCCGTGTAGCGGTTGATCATGGAATCCATGTTGCCGCTGGTCACGCCCCAAAACAGATTGGGTTTGCCCAGCGCCTTGAAAGCTTCGGCGCTGGTCCAGTCGGGCTGAGCGATGATGCCGACCCGAAAGCCCTGGTTTTCCAACATGCGCCCGATCACGGCCATGCCAAAGCTGGGGTGGTCCACATAGGCATCACCCGTGACCAGCACGATGTCGCAACTGTCCCAGCCCAGTTGGGTCATTTCGGCCCGGCTCATTGGCAAAAACGGGGCCGTGCCAAAGCGCTGCGCCCAGTACTTGCGGTAACTGGTCAGCGGCTTGGCGTCGCGCGGGAAAAAAGAGACGTCGGTGAAGGCGTTCATGGGCTCAATATCGGGATAACCCGCTAGTGTAGGCGGTTGGGGGTGGGCTTGAGAAACCAGCGGGTATTCAGTTCAACAGGATAGGCTGAGCATGCCAGCGCACTATTTTTGCGATACAGCGACAGGCCAACAGCGCTTGCCGGACAATTGCCCCATGCCGTTTTCCCTCGCCGCGCCCGCCCGCCACGAACTGCTCATTAAAAAGAGCCGTTTCATCGCCTGCATCGAGCCCGTTGCAGGGCGCGATGAGGCGCAGGCTCGGGTGGCCCAGCTCAAGGCAGAACACCCTGACGCGGCCCATGTGTGCTGGGCCTTGCTGGCGGGCGGTCAGTCGGCGGCCAACGACGATGGCGAGCCCGGCGGCACAGCAGGCCGCCCCATGCTGGAAGTGCTGAGGCACCAGGAGTTGGAAGGTGTCATGGCCTCGGTGGTGCGCTACTTTGGCGGCGTCAAACTGGGTGCGGGCGGCTTGGTGCGGGCTTACACCGATGCGGTGGCACAAGCGCTGCTGACCGCTGAGAAAATCCCGCTGATCAAGCAGGCACAGCTGGCCTGCAGCGTGCCCTATGCACTCGAAGGTCTGGTACGCCGGGAGGTCGATCTGGCCAAAGCCCAGTTGCAGGAGGTCAAGCACGGCAGCGTGGTGAGCTTGCACTTTGTCCTGCCAGAAACCCAAGCCGCCGCTTTGATGGAGCGCCTGAGTGAAAGCGGGCGGGGCCAATTGGTGTGGCTAGACACTGCGTTGATTGAATGAAAGCACAAGGATAATGCCGGCCATGCCCGAAATCGCCCCTCTGAACAAACCCAGCTCCAAAACCGAGCTTTTTGTGTCGTTCACCCTGCTGGCCCTGCAGGGCTTTGGCGGCGTCCTGGCCGTCGTACAGCGTGAGTTGGTCGAGAAAAAGCGCTGGATGACCCGAGAGCAATTTGTCGAAGACTGGGCCGTGGCCCAGATCATGCCGGGCCCCAATGTGGTCAATCTTTCGCTGATGATTGGTGGTCGTTATTTTGGTTTGCCCGGCGCTTTGGCCGGTGTAGCGGGCATGCTGGCCGCACCGATGGTGGTGGTTTTGCTGCTGGCCATGGCGTTTGGCGGCGTGTCTGACGAGGCCTGGGCTCAAGGAGCTTTGCGCGGCATGGGTGCGGTGTCTGCCGGATTGATTGCAGCGGTTGGCCTCAAATTGATCAGCGCTCTGCGCGGCAACCCGATGGGCATGCCGGTGTGCATCGCACTGGCAGCGGCCAGTTTTGTCGGCGTGGGCCTGTTGCGCTGGCCTTTGGCCTATGTGTTGCTGGGCACGGGCCTGCTGGCCTGCGGCTGGGCTTACCTGCAACTGGCCAAACAAGCCGTCCATGCCGGAGAAGCGCCATGAACCCCGTGCTTCAATTGTCGGCCCAGGATTGGCTGAGCCTGTTCAACCACTTTGCTTCGCTGTCGCTCTTGGCTGTGGGCGGCGCGATCACCACCGCACCCGACATGCACCGCTATCTGGTGGACGAGACGCAGTGGCTGAGCGACAGCCAGTTCACCTCGTCCATCGCGTTGGCCCAAGCCGCGCCCGGCCCCAACATCTTGTTTGTGGCCTTGATGGGCTGGAACGTGGGGCTGAACGCCGGAGCAGGCTTGGGCGGTGGCTGGATCAGCGCTGGCCTGGCCAGCCTGGGTGTGTTGGTCACCATGCTCGGGATGGTGTTGCCATCCTCGGTGCTGACCTACACGGCCACGCGCTGGGCGCACCAGCACCGAGAAAAACTCGGCATTCGCGCCTTCAAAGTGGGCATGGCCCCCATCGTGATCGCTTTGCTGCTGAGCACCGCTTGGCTTTTGACCATCAGCCACAAGCAGCCCGGCCAGGACTGGCCGCTGTATTTGCTGACTGCGCTGACCACGCTGGTGGTTTGGCGCACGCAAGTTCACATGCTTTGGCTGATTGGTTTAGGGGCTCTGCTGGGAGCGCTAGGCTGGGTTTGACCCAGAACTTTTTTGTCTCAGCGCGGGTTCTCGAAGAACACGGTGTTGGAGAAATCGCTGACCTCAAAATACACCTTCTTCTCGGCGGAATCGGCAATCATGTTCAGGTTTTCATCGAGCACGCCGTAGCCGTAGCGGTAAGCACGGGGCTTGCCATCGTCAGTGCCCAAGGCGGTGCTGATCTTGTCCACCTTCAAAAAGCGACGAACCACTTTGTCTCCGGCATAGACTTCCAACACACCATTGGTGCCTGTCCAGTTCTGGATGTCACGGCTGATCTTGTTTTGCTGCTCTTGGGTGCAGGCGGCCAGCAAACTGGCGGTGAGGACCAGCGCAGTCAGTGCAATTCGTTTTGTATTTTTGTTCATTGGAAACTCCCTTGTTGATGTATTGCTGTGCTTGTCGGGGCTGAAGCCACCGACCTACAAGATACGCTTATTTGCAGCTTGGATCTTCAGCGCCAAATGGGCGCCATTCAGCTGCGCTGGCGCAGCGCCTCGTACAGGCACACACCGCTGGCCACCGAAACGTTCAGGCTCTCCACCGCCCCGCGCATGGGGATACTGACCAGTTCATCGCAGTTTTTGCGGGTCAGCTGGCGCATGCCATCACCCTCAGCGCCCAACACCAAGGCGGTGGGCACTTTCAAGTCGGCTTGGTAAATGCTGCGTGGCGCGTCGCCGCTGGTGCCGATCACCCAGATGCTGCGCTCTTTGAGTTCGCCCAAAGTGCGTGCCAAGTTGGTGACCATGAAATACGGCATGGTTTCGGCCGCGCCGCTGGCCACTTTCGCCACAGTGGCGTTGATGCCTGCAGCGTGGTCTTTGGGGGCGATCACCGCGTGTGCGCCAGCACCGTCGGCCACGCGCAAACAGGCGCCCAGGTTGTGAGGGTCGGTCACGCCGTCCAGCACCAACAGCAAAGGCGGGCCTTCGACGGTGTCGAGCAAATCGTCCAGCGAATGGTTTTGGGGAATGGGCGCGACCATGGCCACCACGCCCTGATGACCATGACCACCGGCCAACTTGGCCAGTCGCTCGCCATCGGACTCGATCATGCGCATGCCCGAATCGCGGGCCTTGTCGATGAACTGCCGCATGCGGGCATCGCGGCGGGTGACCTCGTAATGGATTTCAACAATGGATTGGGGGGCGATCTTGAGGCGAACGCCCACGGCATGAAAGCCGAACAGCACTTTATGGGTAGACATGCCAGGATTATCGTTGCTCAGACACCCGGCATGGCCGCTGGCAGCAAACCGGCACGGGCATTAAGTCTGCGAGACCGTCGATTCAGACAGACGCCCGGCCTGGATCACCAGGCTGCGTTCACAGCGTGCGGCCAACTGGCGGTCGTGCGTGACCAACACCAAGGTCGTGCCTTGCTCGCGGTTGAGTGCAAACATCAAATCCATGATGGCCTCGCCCGTGGCGTGGTCCAAGCTGCCCGTGGGCTCGTCGGCCAACAGCAAGTCGGGTTGCACCACAAAAGCGCGGGCCAAAGCCACGCGCTGCTGCTCGCCGCCTGAGAGCACTTTGGGCAGGTGCTTGAGGCGCTCGCCCAAACCCACGCGTTGCAGCATGGCCGTGGCGGTGCTGCGGGCATCGGGCCGGTCGGCCAGCTCCAGCGGGAGCATGACGTTTTCTAGCGCCGTGAGGTTGGGCATGAGTTGAAAGCTCTGGAAGACAAAACCCACATGCTGCGCGCGCACCGCCGCCCGTTCGTCCTCGGACAATTCAAACAGAGATTGGCCTGCCAACACCACTTGCCCGGCGCTGGGCGTGTCCAGCCCCGCCAAAATGGCCAGCAAGGTGCTTTTGCCCGAGCCTGAAGCACCGACAATAGAGGCTGTTTCGCCCGCGTTCAAAGAGAAATCGATATCGCGCAAAATAGCCAGCTGACCGCTGGCATCCTGCACACTTTTCGAGACGCCACGCACGGCAATGATGGATTCAGGCATGCACAAACCTTTGTTGAGACGACGCCACTTTAACTGCACCCTGCTGGCCCTTGCCAGCTGGGGCTTTGTCGCGTCCACGCAGGCGGCACCCGCACAACGCATTTTGGTGGTGGGCGACTCGCTGAGTGCCGAATACGGCCTGCCCCGTGGCACGGGTTGGGTGGCCTTGCTGCAAAAACAACTGGCCCAAGACAAGCCTGGCGTTGAAGTGGTCAACGCCAGCATCAGTGGCGAAACCACCTCGGGTGGCCGCTCGCGCATGGCGGCCCTGCTGCACAAGCACCAACCCAGCCATGTGGTGATCGAGTTGGGTGGCAATGACGCTTTGCGCGGCCTGCCCCTGAAAATGACCCAAGACAATCTGCAAGCCATGACAGGCCAGGCCCAAGCTGCGGGCGCTAAGGTCACGCTGCTGGGCATGCAAATGCCCCCCAACTACGGCCCCGACATGGCACGCCAATTTGAAGCCGCTTATGCCCAAGTGGCCAAAAGCCAAAAAGCGGCACTGGTGCCCTTCTTTTTGAAAGGCATCGGCGATGACCCCGAGCCGCTCAAGTGGTTCCAGGCCGACCGCATCCACCCCAACGAAGCCGCGCAGCCGCGCATGCTGGCCAATGTCTGGCCTACTTTGAAGAAACAACTGAAATGAGCGTTCACCTGATATCGGCCTTTGATGCCATGGCCAAACTGAACCAGTTTGACGCCATCCTGGACGCACGATCTGAAGGCGAACACGCCGAAGACCACCTGCCGGGCGCACTGAGCTGGCCTTCGCTCAACAACGAAGAACGCATCCGCGTGGGCACGCTGTACAAACAGGTCAACCCGTTTGAAGCCCAAAAGGTCGGTGCCGCGCTGGTGGCCAAAAACATCGCCCGCCACATCGAAACGCATGTGATGGACAAGCCTCGCAACTGGCAACCGCTGGTGTATTGCTGGCGTGGCGGCAAACGCAGCAACTCATTGGCGCTGATCCTGGGGCAAATTGGCTTCAAGGTGCACTTGATCGAAGGCGGCTACAAAGCGTTTCGCAAAGAGGTCATGGAAGACACGCCACGCCAAGCGCAGCGCTTGCAGTTTCAGGTGCTGTGCGGGCCCACGGGCTCGGGCAAAACCCGCTTGCTGCAGGCTTTGGCGCAAGAAGGCGCACAAGTGCTGGACCTGGAGGCCATTGCCTGCCACCGCAGCTCGGTGTTGGGGCTGATCCCCGGCACGCCGCAACCCACTCAAAAAGCCTTTGACACGCAAGTCTGGGATGCGCTGCGCGGTTTCAGTGCAGACCGCCCGGTGTTTGTGGAAGCAGAAAGCAAAAAGGTGGGCAACCTGACAGTGCCCGCCGAGCTGATGGTGGCCATGCGGGCCAGCCCTTGCCTGCGGGTGGATTTGTCGCTGGACAATCGGGTGAATCTGTTGCTGGAGGACTATGCGTTTTTCACGCAAGACCGCGCCTTGTTTGCCGACCGGCTGGAGCGCTTAACGGCCCTGCGCGGCAATGCCGTGGTGCAAGGCTGGCAAGAAAGAATCGAGCGGGGAGAAATGCGCGAAGTGGTGACCGAATTGCTGTCAGGCCACTACGACCCAGGTTATGAAACCTCGACGGGGAATAACTTTGTGCATTACGCCAAAGCCCCCTTGATCGCGCCTGCCAGCCACAGCATGGCCGACATGCTGACACTGGCCCATGAACTGGTGAAAGTGCCGACTGAAAGCGGTCAATGAGCTTTCAGTGAGCGATCGCCGCAAGCTTTAAAAAGAGGCGTCAGACAGGAGGCGTTTGAGCGTCAGCAGCATCGGGCGCTGCCACGGCTCCGTCTAAGTTGCCCGCTTCGTCGGCCGCATCCGGATCGGACCCGTCATCTGGAAAGAGGCCTGATTTGCGGTCGGACTTGGCTTTGAGCTTGTCTTCTTTTTTGCGTTTCTTGGCCAATTCTTTCTGGCGCTTTTCGAATCCGTAGTTGGGTGTGGCCAAGATGGCTCCTTTAATTTGAGCTGCCCAATGTAACAGCTTCTTCAGGGCTTTCTTCCCATTCAACGCTGCCACGGTAAGCATGCCAGCTGGCGTGGCCCAACCAAGGGCCTACGACGATGATGCCCAAGGCCCATGGCCACAAGGCAGCCAGCACCAAAACGCTGAGCAACAAGCCCCACAAGAACATGACCCCCGGATGGCTGAAAACCACCCGCATGCTGGTCAGCACAGCAGAAATGGCATCGGTGTCGCGGTCCAAAATCATGGGGATCGACACCACCGACAGGCCATAAACCAGCGCGGCAAAAGCACCACCCACTGCCAGATAGACCATCAAGAACTCGATGTTTTGCGGATTGAACACGGCTTCGATCACACCCGTGGTGGACGGCATGCCGGTGTTGAAGAACACCGCAAACACCACCAGCGATGCCCTGCCCCACAACAATTCCAGCACCATGAGCACCAAAATCAGCATGGCCATGCTGCGGATATGCCGGTCCCAACACATGAGCGATGTGGCCATATCAGGCAACTCGCCTTGCTCTCTCTTGCGGCTGACTTCGTACAGGCCCATGGCCAAAAATGGCCCCACCAGTAAGCAGCCCGACACCAAAGACAAGGTGTATTCGGGCTTGTGCCTGAACACCAGGGCCAACACCTGTGCCATGAACCAGAAGCTCAAGCCATAAAACAAGGCAATACCGGGATGACGCGTCAGGTCTTGCCAGCCCTTGGTCAACCAGCGGAATGGGTCAGCAAAACCCAACGCACGCATGCGCGACTGCGGGCCTTCGGGGGCTGGAGGCACATAAGGTGCGGCCATGGTGGGCAGATCAGCGGACTGTTCAGTGGGCACGGGAAGCTTAGCGTCTGCAGTCATGGGCAATTGAGTCATCGGTGAAATGCCGAGATTACCCCCGCTAAGCGGCCTTGAACAGTCAGGAAACTACCCAGTAGGTCCGCAATTAACAGGTATTCAGCTTAATTTAAACCGGCCAACTCATGCCCAAGGCAAATGGGCTTGCATGGCTTGACTCAGGTCCATCATCAGGTCTTGCGCCGACTCGAGGCCCGTAGAAAAACGCACCAAGGTGCCATGCTTCAAATGCGCAGGCCAACCCTGCCGCATAGAGTCCAGCTCGTAGGGCACCACCAAGCTGACCGGGCCGCCCCAGCTGTAGCCAATTTTGAACAATTTCAGGTGGTCGCAAAACGCATCCACCTGTGCCTGGGTGTAGCGGGCATCGATCATCACGCTGAACAAGCCCGCCGCCAAACCGGTGCCGGGCTTGCGCTCGCACACGGCTTGCCAATGGGCGTGCCCAGGTGAGCCTTCAAAGGCCGGATGCAGCAGCTGTGCACATTGAGGCTGTGCTTGCCACCAAGCCGCCAGTGCCCGTGCGGTCTGGTCGTGCGCTTGGTAGCGCAGAGAAATGCTCGGCAAGGAGCGCAACACGGATTCGGCATCATTGGCCGCAACGCCCAAACCCAAACGCATGTGACACAGCTTGATTTTCATGTGCAAGGCTGCGTCACGGGTGATGATGCTGCCCATCAACACATCGCCGCCGCCACTGGGGTATTTGGTCAGCGCATGGGCGCTGATGTCAACGGCCAGACTGCCCTGCCCGCCAAGGTGAACGGCATCCCCCAACAAGTCAAAAGGCTTGAAGGCCAAACCCGCACCCCAGGTGTTGTCCAGCGCACTGCACACGCCTTGGGCTTGGCACACGCGCACCATCTCGGCCAAATCAGGAAATTCCATGCTGACCGAGCCCGGCGCTTCCAGCCACACCAAGCGTGTGCGGGGGCTGATCTTGCGGGCCAGATCAGCGGGGTCCATCGGGTCGTAGACCTGGTGCGTGATGCCGTAATGGCGCAACTCCCCTTCGGCCAGCGCTTTGTTGGGGCCATAGGCGTTGTCTGGCAACAGCAATTCATCGCCGCTCTTGAGCAACGCCAAGGCCACCGTTGCCAATGCGGCCAAGCCACTGGGCACCAGCACGCATTGGACGCCGCCCTCAAGGGTGCACAAGCGCTCTTCGAGCGTGTAGGTCGTGGGCGTGCCGTGCAGGCCGTAGGTATAAGCCGATTTGTCCTTCCATTCCCGTTGGCGCATGTCGGCCACAGTCGGAAAGTACACCGTTGAGGCCTTGAAAACCCCCGGCTGAGGGGCATCAAAACCAGCAGGCGGTTGGTAGGGGTGGTGAATCAACCGGGTCATGCCCTTGGAGAAGTCAGAATCAGTCATCTTGTCATCCTAATGCAAACAGCCTCCCAAAGGAGGCTGTTGAAAGTCAATCGACGCAGCGCGCCCAATGGATCAGACGCTCCACTTTTCCAGCAGCTTTTCGGGGCGCATGTTGTCATACGGCTCGAAGGGCTGGTGAATCCATGGGTTGGTTGGCAACTCTTCGACAGAGTAGTCGGCCTTGAAACCCGAAACGCCCTTGGTCCAGATCACGGCCGTGCGCAATTCTGTGATCGGTGTGTAGTTGTTTTTCAACTGGTCTACGACCGCACGCAAGGTGTGACCGGTGTCGGCCAAGTCGTCCACCAACAGCACTTTGCCGGCGATCTCACCTTTGGGCGTGGTGATGTAACGGGCGATGTCCAGATGGCCCTGCACGGTACCGGCTTCGGCACGGTAAGAGCTGGTGGACATGATGGCCAGTGGCTTGTCAAAAATACGCGACAAGATATCGCCTGGGCGCATACCGCCGCGGGCCAGGCACAGGATGTTGTCAAATTCCCAGCCCGACTGGTGAATCTTGATGGCGAGTTTTTCAATCAGATTGTGGTACTCGTCGTAGCTCACGTACAAGTGCTTGCCGTCTTCGGTCAACATGGGGTTACTCCAAAAAAATCAGGGGTTTGAAATCGGTGTCTGTTTGCAAAACCCGGCGCTCAGGCGCCAAAGGGGTTGTGCAACAAAATGGTGTGGTCACGGTCCGGGCTGGTCGACACCACATGCACAGGGACGCCCGTGACTTCAGCGATGCGTTCCAGGTAACGACGTGCCGTAGCAGGCAATTTGTCCATGTCGGTGACACCCACTGTGGTCTCGGTCCAGCCGGGAATCACTTCGTAGATCGGCTTGCAACGGGCAATCTCGTCTGCACCCATGGGCAGGATGTCGATGGTTTCACCATCGAGCTCGTAAGCTGTGCACAGCAACAACTCTTTCAGCCCATCGAGCACGTCCAGCTTGGTGATGCACAAACCCGACAGACCGTTGACCTGAGCACTGCGCTTGAGCAAAGCGGCGTCAAACCAGCCGCAGCGGCGCGAACGGCCTGTGGTCACGCCTTTTTCAGCGCCGACAGTAGACATGTGGTACCCGGGGGTGCCAGGGGTTTCCCAGTCCAGCTCGGTGGGGAACGGGCCGCCACCGACGCGGGTGCAATACGCTTTGGTGATGCCCAAGATGTAATGCAACATGCCGGGGCCCACGCCAGAGCCTGCCGCCGCATTGCCGGCCACGCAGTTGCTGGAGGTGACAAACGGGTAAGTGCCGTGATCCACATCCAGCAAAGTGCCTTGTGCACCTTCAAACAGCAGATTGGCACCAGCTTTGTGGGCGTCGTTGAGCTCGCGCGAAACATCGGCCACCATGGGCAGCAACTCTTTGGCGTACGCCATGGCTTCGTTGTACGTCGCGTCAAAATCGACAGGCGCTGCACCCAGAATATTGACCAGAATTTCGTTGTGCAAAGCCAAGTTTTCGCGCAGCTTGTTGGCGAAACGCTCGGGGTATTTCAGGTCTTGCACGCGCAGGGCGCGGCGGGCTACTTTGTCTTCGTAAGCGGGGCCAATGCCGCGACCTGTGGTGCCGATCTTGGCCGTTCCGGCCTTTTCTTTGGCAGCTTCGCGGCCCACATCCAATGCCACGTGGTAAGGCAAGATGAGTGGGCAAGCCTCGCTCACGCGCAGGCGCGAACGAACCTCCACACCGGCTTTTTCAAGCCCTGCAATTTCTTCGAGCAATTTGGGTACCGACAAGACCACACCGTTGCCGATGTAGCACTTGACGCCGGCACGCATGATGCCGCTGGGAATCAGGTGCAAAGCGGTTTTCACGCCATTGATCACCAAGGTGTGACCCGCGTTGTGACCCCCTTGGAAACGCACCACGCCCTGGGCGCTTTCGGTCAGCCAGTCGACCAGTTTGCCTTTGCCCTCGTCGCCCCATTGGGTGCCCACGACGACCACGTTACGGCCTTGCTTCATATTCATGCTTGAAATGTTCTTTCTCAAAGAGCTTGTACTACCCACTGCCCTGCTGCTTCAATCAGCTCGCGGTCGCAATGGAATTCGTCAACTTCGCTTTCGTGCCCGGGCAAAACGCACACCACGGTGTCGCCGCGGCTGCGCAAAGAGGCAATGGCCGAGCGCAAGCTGGCCGAGTTGCCCCAGGGTGCCCGGATCGCTGCACGCAGCGCCAAAGGTGTCACAGCGGACACCAATTCTTTCAAATCTAGGCTGAAGCCCACGGCGGGGCGGTCACGGTCAATGCGGTGACCAAACACAGCGCCGACACCGTCATAACGACCGCCACGGGCCAGTGCATCGGAGGCACCTTTGGCGTAAATGGCAAAGCGCATACCGCTGTAATAGGCGTAACCACGGGAATCGCCCAAGTCAAAACTGATGGCGGCACCCGGAATTTGCGCGGCCAGCCAGCGCAGCTGTGTCAGGGCTTCGGTGATGGCGGGTGTCGCAGGCAGGCACTGGGCCGCTTTGTCCAACACAGCGACGTCACCGTACAAGCTCACCAAAGCACGCAAGCCATCGCGGTTGGCGGGCGCAAAGCCGTCCGTCAAACGCGCAATCGCGCTGCCATCTTTGATGGCCAGCGCGGCGTGGATGTCGTGGCGCAAAGCGTCAGAAGTAGCCTCAGCCTGCAACAGGCTGTTGACAATGCGGGCATCGGCCAAGTCAACCTGCAAATCGCCGACACGGGCAGCACGCAGGCAGTCCAGTGCCAATTGAAGAATCTCGAGATCGGCCTCGGGTCCGGCATGGCCGTAAATTTCGGCGCCCAACTGCAAGGGTTCACGGGTGGCATGCGGGCGTGCGGGACGGGTGTGCAAGACGGGGCCGCAATAGCAAAGGCGAGTCAGCCCTGCGCGACCGAGCAAGTGGGCGTCAATGCGGGCCACCTGGGGGGTGGTGTCGGCACGCAAGCCCAAAGTGCGGCCAGAAAGCTGGTCTACCAACTTGAAGGTCTGCAAATCCAGCGCTTCGCCCGTGCCCGTGAGCAGTGACTCCAAATGCTCCAGCAGCGGCGGCATGACCAGCTCGTAGCCATAGCCACGGGCGGTGTCAAGCAGTTCGCGACGGAGTTCTTCGATGTGACGTGCCTCGGAGGGCAAGACATCGGCAATGTGATCCGGGAGGACCCAAGCAGACATGGGAATGGAGGGGGACGGTTAAAACAAGGATTTTACCGGCTTGGAGGCCGATTTCCGGGATTCGATTCAGGAAACAAGCCAGAACAGCAACAATCCCGAAACGACCATGAAAAGGCCAAAGAAGCGGATTTGCCCGTCTTCGAGCTGCAGCAGCTGCTCGAAAAGGCGTCGCCAACGCAGTGGCGACACCATCGGCATCAAGCCCTCCAGGATGAGCATGACGCCCAACGCCAGCAGGAGGGTTTCAAGCAAAGTTTACTTTCGTGCAGGCGTATTGCCCGACGAACCGCGCATGCCCTTGAAAAACTCGGAGCTGCCCGGATCGAGCACCATCACGTCGCTTTTGCTGTTGAAGCTGGATTTATAAGCTTCCAGGCTGCGGTAGAACTGCGCAAACTGGGGGTCACGTCCAAACGACTCGGCATACAGACGCGCCGCTTGTGCATCGCCTTGCCCTTTGATTTTCTGGGCTTCGCGGTAAGCGTTGGCCACGGTCACTTCACGCTGACGATCTGCGTCGGCGCGGATCTTTTCGCCTTCGGCACCACCGGTCGAACGAAGCTCGTTGGCCACGCGCTTGCGCTCAGCCTCCATGCGGCGATAAACCGACTCGGTGATGGTGTCCACGTAATCGGCGCGGGTGATGCGCACATCCACCACATCCACACCCCAAGGCTTGGCACCCTTGACCACAAGGAGGACGGCCGCTTTCACATCGTCCATCAGCTCTTCACGTTTGAGCGAAAGCAGCTCCTTGACGGTGTGCTTGTTGATCTCTTCCTGGAAGGCGTTGCGCACCACACGGTTGAGCTGGCTGGTACCGGCTTTTTCGTCCAAACCCACGTTACGGATGTAGGCCTGTGGATCGGCAATGCGCCAGCGTACATACCAGTCAATCACGACACGCTGCTTCTCTGCCGTCAGCATCGGCTCATTGTCCGGGCTGTCCAGAGTCAACAGACGCTTGTCAATGTAATTGACGTTTTGCAGCGGGGGGGGCAGCTTGAAGTGCAAGCCGGGCTCGGTGATGACTTCCTTGATTTGACCCAAAGCATAGACCACGCCGAATTGGCGCTGGTCAACCACAAACACGGTAGAGCTGAACAGCACAAAGGCCACCAGCAAAGTCGAAACCCACAATCCAATGCGATTCATTTTCTTTGTCCTTATCGTGGATCGCGCTCACGCGAACGCTGGAGGTCGCGTGAACGTGTGTCCACTGCACCGTTGTTGGCACTGGCTGGTGTGGCGGGCGCGGTGGCATCTACAGTGGGCGGAGCCACTGCAGTGACCTGCTGCATGATCTTGTCGAGCGGCAAATACAACATGTTCGAGCCCTGCTTGCTGTCCACCAGCACTTTGGTCACGTTGCTGTAAATCTGTTGCATGGTGTCGGTGTACATCCGGTCACGCATGACTTGCGGGGCCTTCTGGTACTCGGGCAAGATGGTTTTGAAGCGCTGTGCATCGCCTTCGGCTTGCGCCACGATGCGCTCACGGTAAGCATCGGCCTCTTCTTTCAGGCGGGATGCGGCACCCACAGCACGGGGCACCACGTCGTTGGCGTAGGCCTGGGCTTCGTTTTTGGCGCGTTCGCGCTCTTGGCCTGCCTTCAACACATCGTCAAACGCTGCTTGAACCTGCTCTGGGGGACGCACACCGCCTTGTTGCAAGTTGATGCCCACCACTTCAATACCCACCTTGTAGCGGTCCAGAATGGTCTGCATTTTTTGGCGGACACGGGGGGCAATCTGGTCGCGCTCTTCGGCCAGGGCCGAATCCATCTTCATTTTGCCCACCACTTCACGCACAGCGGTTTCAGCAGACTGCACCACGGCTTCGGTCGGGTTGCGGCTTTCAAACAAATACGCGCGGGCATCGTTCAAGCGGTATTGCACAGCGAACTTGATCTCGACGATGTTTTCGTCTTCGGTGAGCATGGCCGACTCGCGCAAGCCTGTGGCCTTGATGATGTTGTCGCGGCCAATGTCCACCGAGCGGATCTGGGTGACGAACACCAACTCGTGACGCTGGACCGGATAAGGCATGCGCCAGTTAAAGCCAGCACCCACAGTGGAGTGGTACTTGCCAAACTGAGTGATCACCGCTTGCTGGCCCTCTTGCACAATGAAGAAGCCCGTACCCAGCCAGACGAGCAAGGCCGCAGCCAGAACCACACCCAGACCCAGGTTTTTAAAGAAAACTGGAATGCCGGGGCCACCAGAGCCACCGCCCGAACCACCAGAACCTTGCGGTCCGCCTTTACCGCCAAACAATTGGCCGAGTTTGCGGTTGAAGTCACGCCAGAGCTCGTCCAGGTCGGGCGGACCACTTTGTTGAGGCTGCGAGCCACGGCCAGGCGGTTGTTGCCAAGAATCAGGCTTGGGTCCCTGTGGAGGAGGCACATCGCCTGCAGGCTTGTTGCCTGCATCGGGTGTTGACTTGTCGTCGTCCCGACCCCATCGTGGGTCATTCAGATTGAACATGCCTCGGATCTTTGCAGGAAGCAAGGACCATCGCAGGGCTGGCAGATGAAAATTCATGGTGAAGTGTCTTTGTCGGAATGACGAATCCGCATTGTGCCGAATTCGAGTGGACCTCAATGCAGATCACCCGGATATTCCCGGGTCATGTCACGGGGATCTGCGGGTTCTTGAACGGCTGGGGGTAAGGCGGCCTTGACGATGTCGGACAAGGCCGAACGCAACAAATCAAGCCCCTTGCCAGATTTGGCACTCAAAAATACCCGGGGAACGGCCACACCGTCTTGCTCATACTGGTCCTGCATTTGCAAGGGATAGCGCTCGGGTGCCAGTGCATCCAGCTTGTTAAAGACCAGCAACTGCGGCACGGTGTCGGCACCGATCTCGGCCAGCACTTTTTGCACTTCGGCCATTTGCTCCGGGAAATCCGGGTTGGCAGCGTCCACCACGTGAAGCAGCAAATCGGCTTCGGTCGCTTCTTGCAAGGTGGCCTGAAAAGCCTCCACCAGACCGTGCGGCAAATCACGGATGAAGCCCACCGTGTCGGACAAGGACACCGAACGCCCTGCCTCGCCCAGATACAACTGGCGTGTGGTCGTGTCCAGCGTAGCAAACAGCTGGTCTGCGGCAAAGGCGCGCGCTTTGACCAAGGCGTTGAACAAGGTGGATTTTCCGGCGTTGGTGTAGCCCACCAAGGAAATATTGAAAGTGTCACGCCGCTCACGCTGGCGGCGTTGTGTGTTGCGTTGCTTTTTGACCTTGACCAAGCGCTCTTTGATGCGTTTGATCGAGTCGTTGATCATGCGGCGGTCCAGCTCGATCTGGGTTTCACCCGGGCCACCGCGCATGCCGATGCCCCCGCTTTGGCGTTCCAAGTGTGACCAGCGGCGCACCAGCCGGGTGCTCAGGTATTGCTGACGCGCCAGCTCAACTTGCAGCTTGCCTTCGTGGCTGCGCGCACGCTGACCAAAGATTTCCAGAATCAGCAAAGTGCGATCGTTGACCGGCAAGCCGATGTGACGCTCCAGATTGCGCTGCTGGGCCGGGCTCAGGGCTTGGTCAAACAAAACCTCGACAGCACCGTGCATCAAGGCAAGCTCTTTGATTTCGTCGGCTTTGCCGCTGCCCACAAACAGGGCCGGATCGGGCGCTTTGCGTTTGCAGGTCAGGCGTGCCACGGGCTTGAGGCCACCCGACTCGGCCAGCAAGCCCAGCTCTTGCAGGTCGGCGTCGAAATGCGGCAGCCCAAAGTCAACGCCGACCAATAAGGTCGGCGCGGGTTTGTTGAATGGTGTTTCAGACAATGTCAGCAACCTCCGGCGGTAGCTTCAAACCGCGGGTCGAGCAAAAACCGAATCAAGCGGTGATTTCGCCGGTTTCGGGAGTGCTGAATGTCACAGAACGACCGGGAACAATGGTCGAGATGGCGTGTTTGTAAACCATCTGAGTGACCGTGTTGCGCAAGAGCACCACGTATTGGTCAAACGATTCGATTTGGCCCTGCAGCTTGATGCCGTTCACCAGGTAAATCGAGACGGGCACATGCTCTTTGCGCAGTGCGTTCAGAAAGGGGTCTTGCAAAAGTTGACCTTTGTTGCTCACGATATTCTCCGTGTTCAGAAGTTTTGAAGAGACTGACCTTACCACAGGGCAAGGTGGTGATATTTGAGGAAAATTGATTTCCTCAAATATCAACTGGATTCTTTGTCAGCGTAGGGATTGGTGGATGTCTTCATCTCAATCCGCAGTGGCGTGCCAGCCAAACTGAAGGCTTTGCGGAAGCGCCCTTCAAGGAAACGCTTGTAGGTATCGGTCACGTGCTCAAGAGAATTGCCGTGCACCACGATCACAGGCGGGTTCATGCCACCTTGGTGCGCGTAACGCAACTTGGGGCGGAACATGCCACCGCGCTGGGGGCTCTGGAACTGCACGGCTTCGAGCAGCAGGCGCGTCAAAATGGGGGTGCTCATCTTGCACATGGCCGATTTGTGCGCCTGAACGATCGAAGCCCAAACAGGCCCCAATCCCTGGCGTTTTTTGGCCGAAATAAAGTGCATGTTGGCAAAGCTCAAGAACGGCAAACGGTTCTCAATCGAGCGTTGCACCAACTGGCGCTGGTATTCATCGACCGCATCCCACTTGTTAATGGCCAACACCATGGCGCGACCGCTTTCGAGCGCATAGCCCGCAATGTGGGCATCTTGGTCGGTCACGCCCTGCTCTGCGTCGAGCAGCAACAAGACCACGTTGGCCGACTCGATCGCCTGCAGGGTTTTAACCACCGAGAACTTCTCGATGGCTTCAAACACTTTGCCTTTGCGGCGCAAGCCAGCGGTGTCGATCAACTCGAATTTTTGCCCTTGGCGCTCAAATGGCACCGAAATCGCGTCACGCGTGGTGCCCGGCATGTCAAACGCCACCAAGCGCTCCTCGCCCAGCCAGGTGTTGATCAAGGTGGACTTGCCCACGTTGGGTCGACCGGCTACGGCCAGTTTGATCACCGAGGGATCTTCCTCGGTCTCTTCGGGCTCATCGGGCAGGTTGAGCAACTCAAAAGCCAGCTCCACCAGACCACGCGTGCCTTGACCGTGGGCAGCCGAAATGGCAATCACCTCGCCCAGACCCAGCTCGTAGAACTCGGTCAGCTGAATGCCTTCCAGCATGCCTTCGGCCTTGTTGGCCACCAACAAGCAGGGCTTGCCGATTTTGCGCAGGTATTTGGCGATGTCATGGTCTTGGGCAGACAAACCGCCCCGCGCATCGACCACAAAAATGACCACGTCGGCTTCAGCCACCGCTTGTTGCGTTTGCTTGGCCATCTCTTTGTAGATGCCAGTGCTGGCGTCGGGCTCGAAACCGCCCGTATCGATCACGATGAATTCTTGTCGGCCTTGTTTGCCGTTGCCGTAATGGCGGTCACGGGTCAGGCCCGCAAAGTCGGCCACGATGGCGTCCCGGCTCTTGGTGAGTCGGTTGAACAGCGTGGATTTGCCCACATTGGGGCGGCCTACCAGGGCCAGTACAGGTTTCACTTAAAAATTTTCCGATCCATCATTCAGGGCGAAATCCGAAGACGCCCCCGGTGCGTGTCACCACCACCAAAGTTTGGCCAGCGGCCACGGGTTTGCCCACAATGGCGCTGCCGTCTGTGCTCAATCGTTGCAAAGGCTGCCCATCCTGACGCGACAGAAAATGGAGCAAACCCTTGTCATCACCCAACACCACCGAGCGGCCCAACACCAAAGGTGCCGTCAAGCCTCGAAAGCGCAAAGCTTCTTGCGTCCAGGCGGGCTGGCCACCCTGACGCTGCCAAGCCACGACCTTGCTGTCGGACTCGGTGCCAAAAACCAGATTGTCGTCGCCGTCCAAGCCTTCATGGCCTTGGGCTGGACGCGTCCACAAGGTGGTGCCGCGGTTGGCATCCACACACGAAACAGCCGACTGAAATGCGCGCACACACACTGAGTTGCCAAAGCGGCTGGCCCCTGCGACCAAGTCCACCAGACGCTCCACCTCGTTGGTACCCCGAGAAGAACCCACCAGCGTTTCCCAGCGCACCGCACCCGTGTTGGGATTCAAAGAAGCCAAACGCCCTCCCCAGCCTGCCAGCAAGGTGTCGCCAAACGGGATCAGCAAGCCCGCTTGCTGCAACACCAATGGGTCGCCGGTGCGCTGCTGCGTCCAGATCTTTTGACCAGACGCACCATCCAGCGCCGTGACTGCACGGTCAGCGGTCAACACAAAAACACGTGCACCGGCCACCAAAGGCGCGGTGTAGGACAAGGCAGGCAAGCGGTAGCGCCAAAGTACTTTGCCGGCCTCAATGGCCACCACTTCGTTGTTTTGAGTGATCACGGCAAACCGCTGACCGTCTCCACTGACCCCCGCCTGGATGGGTGTGTCGAGCTTGATACGCCAAACATCCTGGCCGGTAGTGGCATTGATCAAGGCCACTTGGCCCTGAGTAGAGGCCACCGCCACTTGCTCGCCGTGAACAGATGCAAACAGGGGCGTAGTCACAGGACCGATGCTGTTGGCCCAGACTTTTTGAACCGCCAACTGGCCTGTCACGGTTGGCAAAGCTGCAGGTTGCGGCTTGTCAGGTGCGCTGGAGCAAGCGGCGATCGTGAGCGCCAAAGCGCCCATCACAGTCAAACGGGCCCAGATGTTCGAAAAAACAATCATCACTTTGGGGTCTCCGAAACAGTGGCCGCATCAGGGTCAATGCCCAATGCATTGAGTTTGGCTTGCACCAAGCGACGGTAGTCAGGGGTGTCTGCCAGTTTTTGCCATGCTTGCTGGTACGCCACAATGGCTTCGGCATTTTGACCTTTGGCTTGCAACACGTCTCCGCGCAGGTCCGCAGCCAAACCCATCATCGCCGGCGTGAATTCACCGCCCAATTGCTTCAAGGCTTCGTCGTAAGCCTTGGCATCGAGATGCAAAGCCGCCAAACGCATGCGCGCAATGTCGCGATACGCCTTGTCAGAAGCGCCATTGGCCACCCAGCTCAAAGCATCACGGGCTGCATCGGTTTTGCCTTGCGCTTGCAGGGTTTTGGCCGCCAACAAAGCCGATTGCTGGGCAAACTGGGTGCTGCCGAATTTGTCTTTCATGTCGGCAAAACTGCGCTCAACACGGCTGACATCGCCAGAGGACACCGCGCGCTCGACTTCGTCGTAGAGTGCAGAGGCTTTGGCAGCTTGGCTTCGCTCCCAATATTGATAACCGTTCCATGCGGCATAACTGCCCAAAATGGCAATCAGCACCCAGGAAATCAGGTTGCCCCAAGTCTTCCAGAAATGCTTGATCTGGTCGAGTTGTTCTTGTTCTTCAAGGTCGAGTGGAGTGGCCATGGTGTATTACTGCTGTGCGCATCAAAGCGTGGATTGTAGGCTGTGGCCCCAGTCGGCCACGGTGCTCAAAGACTCGGTGCGCTGAGCCCCTTCGCCGTCGCGCAGCGATTTGACCGCGACCCGACCTTGGGCCAATTCTTCGGCACCAAACACCAGGGCAAAACGGGCACCCGAGCCATCGGCTTTTTTGAATTGGGACTTCATGCTGCCCATGCTCTCGCCGCTGCCCGCGTGCATTTGCGCCGATACGCCCTGAGCGCGCAAGGCTTGAAGGACCTGCATGGCCACCGGCAAAGCAGAGGCTTCGGGAATGATGGCGTACACATCGGGGGCCAGATCGGGCAAAGCCTCGCCCTGCTCTTTGATCAGTTCGAGCACGCGCTCGACACCGAGCGCCCAACCCACGGCGGGCGATGGCTTGCCGCCAATTTGCTCGATCAGGTAGTCATAACGGCCACCGCCACAAATGGTGCCTTGCGAGCCCAAGCTGGTGGTGATGAACTCGAACACCGTGAGGTTGTAGTAATCCATGCCCCGCACCAAGCGCGGGTTGATGCTGTAGGCCACGCCATTGGCATCCAAAATGGCTTTGACCGCGTTGAAGTGCGCCAAAGAGGCTTCGCCCAAAAAGTCGAGCAAACGCGGTGCGGCCTCGACCACGCTTTGCATGGCCGGGTTTTTGGTGTCCAGGATGCGCAGTGGGTTGCTGTGCAGGCGGCGCTTGGCTTCTTCGTCCAGCACATCGCTGTGCTTTTCGAGGTGGGCAATCAGGGCTGCGCGGTGGGCCTGGCGCTCAGCGGGCTGGCCCAGGCTGTTCAATTCCAGCCGCACGTCCTTGAGGCCCAGTACTTTCCACAGCTCATGGGCCAACAAAATGAGTTCGGCGTCCACTTCGGCTCCACCAAAACCCAGTACCTCGGCACCGACTTGGTGGAACTGGCGGTAACGGCCGCGCTGGGGACGCTCATGGCGAAACATCGGACCCATGTAGTAAAGCCGTTTGCCGCCTTCGTAGAGCAAGTTGTGTTCGACCACGGCCCGCACCAAGCCTGCGGTGCCTTCTGGGCGCAAAGTCAGCTGTTCGCCATTGAGTCGGTCCTCAAAGGAGTACATCTCCTTTTCAACGATGTCGGTCACCTCGCCCAAGCCGCGCACAAACAGCGCGGTGGGCTCCACAATGGGCAATCGCACATTGCGATAGGCGTAACGCGCCATCAAATCGCGCACCTGGCCCTCCAGCCACTCCCAGCGGGCAGACTCAGGCGGCAAGATGTCGTTCATGCCCTTGACGCCCACCAGCTTCTGGGCTTTTGCCATTTTTTCGGCCTTGGGGGCGTTTTCTTTCGGAAACTCGCTCATTTTTTCTCAGCAGATCCTGAACCAAAACGGTTCTCAATGTAGTTTTCAACCAGCACCTGAAACTCTTGCGCAATGCCATCGCCGCGCAAGGTCAGGCGCTTTTCGCCGTCAATGAAGACCGGAGCAGCCGGGGCTTCGCCCGTGCCCGGCAAGCTGATCCCAATGTCGGCATGCTTGCTCTCGCCGGGGCCGTTGACGATGCAGCCCATCACGGCCACTTTGAGGTTTTCAACCCCGGGGTACCGCACACGCCAAACGGGCATCTGGGCGCGCAAAAAGTCGTCGATTTGTTTGGCCAGCTCTTGAAAGGTGCTGCTGGTGGTGCGACCACAACCAGGGCAAGCGGTCACGCTCGGCACAAAAATGCGCAAACCCAGCGACTGCAAAATCTCCGAGGCGATCACCACTTCTTGCGTACGCGCTTCGCCCGGCTGGGGCGTGAGCGAGACACGAATCGTGTCGCCAATGCCTTCTTGCAACAAGATCGACAAGGCCGTGGCCGACGCCACCGTGCCCTTGGTGCCCATGCCCGCTTCGGTCAAACCCAAATGCAAGGCGTAATCGGTGCGGCGGCCGAGCTCGCGGTACACCGAAATCAAATCCTGCACACCCGACACTTTGCACGACAGCGCGATTTGCGCGCCATTGAGGCCCATGGCCTCGGCACGCTGAGCAGACGAAATAGCCGAGCTGATCAAGGCTTCGTACATGACCTGCCGCGCTTCCCAAGGTTGGGCCCGCTGGCTGTTGGTGTCCATCAATTCGGCCAGCAACTCTTGGTCGAGGCTGCCCCAGTTCACGCCGATGCGGATGGCTTTGTCAAACCGCATGGCGGCTTCGACCATCTGGCCAAACTGCACATCGCGTTTGTCGCCCTTGCCGACGTTGCCTGGGTTGATTCGGTATTTGGACAGCGCTTCGGCGCAGGCCGGATAGTCGGTCAACAGGCGGTGGCCGTTGTAATGGAAATCGCCGATCAAGGGCACGTCGATGCCCATTTTGTCAAGCTGGTCGCGAATGTGCGGCACAGCCTGCGCTGCTTCGGGCGTATTGACGGTGATGCGGACCATCTCAGAGCCGGCGATCGCCAGTTCTTTGACCTGGATGGCAGTGCCGATCACGTCCACCGTGTCGGTGTTGGTCATGGACTGCACGCGCACGGGTGCGCCCCCGCCCACGGTGACCACGCGCGAACCCCAGACCACTTTGGACTGGCGGCTGTGGCGCTTGGCTGGCAATGCGATGGCAATCGGGGATGGAGAAATCATGGCTTGACCTCAAATCGGGCAGTGTTCACCACGGTGTGCGGCTTGAGGTCAAAAGCTTGACCCTTGACACTCAATTGAACAGCATCAGCACGGCCGACCACCACCGAAACAGGCAAAGCAGCGGGCACGCGCTTGGTTTCGCCCGCATTCAAAACGCCGTTCCAGACCAACTGTTTTTGACCATCCCGGACTTCGATCCAGCTGACATTTTGGGCACTGAACAACAACTCTGACGTGGCTGAGGCCACCGCAACGGACGCCGCAAGAGGTGCCGCAACGGGCGCGGACACACCCAAGGGCGCAGGTTCCGACGCAGACATGGCCAACTCTGTCGGATTCAAGGGTGTGGCCACAGGCACCGAAGTGGCGGGGCTGGTACCGGCCTCTGTTGCAGGCACTGACACGGCCACCCCATCGGGCTGACCATTCAACCAGCCCCACTGTGAGGGGCTGGGCAGCCAGATCAAAGCTGCAATGACGACCAGCATGCCAACGGCTGCCCACAAAGCCTTGCCCGGCACCCCAAAAGAGGAGCGACGCATGCGGCCCAAATCAACGGGCGCAGCGTAGGCATAGCGCACAGCGCCATGCGGCTCCAGGTAGTTGGCAGATTGTGGCAACAGCGCCAAGATCGGGGCTGAATCGACTCGCAACTGTCGGCAGATGCTGGCGGCCAGGCCTCGGGCAAATACAGGGCTTGCATCGGTTGGGTACTCGTCCGCCTCCAGGGCCGCCAACTGGCGCACAGGAACCTTCAGATTCGCCGACAAGACCGCCAAATGCACACCCGCCGCTTGCCGGGCCGCTTTCAACAGACTGCCAGCGGTCGCGGCTGTCGCGCCGCTGTCAGACGCGACCGCAACGCTGTCAGGGTTTGTGTTTTCAGGCATCGCCAGGCTCCTGGGCTTGAACAGAAGAAACGGGTACCAAGCGAATGGTGCGTTGCTGCGCCATGCGACTTTGAACTTGCGTGCGGTCTTTCACATCACCGGCCAATTGCCCGCAGGCGGCGTCGATGTCGTCCCCTCGGGTTTTGCGGACGGTGGTCACCAAGCCCGCTTCCTGCAGCTGTTTGGCAAAGGCCTGCACGCGGGCGTTGGACGAGCGCAGCAAGCCAGAAGCCGGAAATGGATTGAAAGGGATCAGATTGAACTTGCAGCGCAGGCCTTGGCGGGCATGCTTTTGCACCAGATCGATGAGCTGGCTGGCGTGCTCGGCTTGGTCATTGACGCCATCGAGCATGCAATATTCAAATGTGATGAAGTCACGCGGTGCGTGTGCCAAATAGCCGATGCAAGCCTGCATCAGTTCATCCAGCGGGTATTTTTTATTCAATGGGACCAGGTTGTCACGCAAAGCATCGTTTGGCGCATGCAACGACACGGCCAGTGCCACAGGACAATCGGCTGACAAACGCTCAATCATGGGCACCACACCCGATGTGGACACAGTGACCCGGCGCCGAGACAAGCCATAGCCGTGGTCATCGAGCATGGCACGCAAGGCGGGCACCAGCGCTGAATAGTTTTGCAGCGGCTCGCCCATGCCCATCATCACCACGTTGGAGATGACACGCTCATCGGTTTGCAGGTGCTTGCGCAAAAAGTGCTCAGCAAACCACAGTTGCGCCAGGATTTCTCCGGTCGTCAGGTTACGACTGAAGCCTTGGTGGCCTGTAGAACAAAAACGACATCCCACAGCGCAACCGGCTTGGGAAGAAATGCACAAGGTGCCCCGATCGTCTTCGGGAATAAACACCGATTCGATGGCGTTGCCATCGCCGACATCGAACAGCCACTTGATGGTGCCGTCGGTCGAGATGTGTTGACTGATCACGGGCAGCGCTGAAACGTGCGCGTGAGATTGGAGTTTTTGGCGCAAAGACTTGGCCAAATCGCTCATCTGATCAAAATCAGCAGCGCCCCGCTGGTGAATCCAGCGGAACAACTGGGTGGCTCGAAAGCGTTTTTCGCCCAAACCCTCGCAAAAAACGGCCAAACCATCCAGATCAAATTCGAGCAGGTTGGCCGTCATGGGGGGCAAGGTCGCGCTGGAGCCGCGACGCTATCAGCGTGCGTAAACGTTCATGCCGGCGAAGAAGAATGCAACTTCAGCGGCAGCAGTTTCAGGGGCGTCAGAACCGTGCACAGCGTTGGCATCGATGCTGTCAGCGAAGTCAGCACGGATGGTGCCAGCGTCTGCTTTCTTAGGATCGGTCGCGCCCATCAGGTCACGGTTCTTGGCAATGGCGTTCTCGCCTTCCAAGGCTTGGATCATCACGGGGCCGGAGATCATGAAATCAACCAGGTCCTTGAAGAAAGGACGTGCGCTGTGAACAGCATAAAACTGCTCGGCTTCGCCACGCGACAAGTGCGCCATTCTGGCGGCAACGACTTTCAGGCCGGCAGCTTCGAAGCGGGCATAGATTTGACCGATAACGTTCTTGGCGACTGCGTCGGGCTTGATGATGGAGAGTGTGCGTTCGATGGCCATGGTATTTCCTGTACGAAAGTTTTTTGAAGCATTTTTGCCATGCGGCAAAGCCCGCTATTCTAACCCGAGCAGACCCGCCAAATGACACTGCGGCACCACATGGCCCCACAGTAGAAACTGAAATTATCGGCTGCGTCCACCGCCGCCACGCCCACCACGGCCTGGACCGCCTGGGGCTTTTTTCAAGCGGTTGAAGCTCTCCGCGCCAATGTACTTGGCCTCACTTTTCGGGGCGTCCGACTTGGCATGCAAGCCAGACCCGCCTGCAGCCTGGTTGGGTTTGGCTGCAGGTTTGGCGCGCGGCACAGCTGTGCCCATCCGACCCTGCCCCCCCGTGCGTGGGCGGCGGTCATTGCGGTCGGTTCTTGAAACCGGTCGCGGCACAGCCGTCTTGGTGCGATCAAGGGTGCCCGCAGCGCGCATGAGCGCACGGATATCGGACTCGTCCAGCTCCAGCCAAGCCCCCCGACGCAAACCGTGAGGCAACACCATCGCACCGTAGCGGATGCGGATCAGGCGGCTCACTGCATGGCCCACCGACTCCATCATGCGGCGCACCTCACGGTTGCGGCCTTCAGAAATTGTCACGCGATACCAGCAGTTCGAACCTTCGCCGCCGCCGTCTTCGATGGAGCCGAACTGCGCCGGACCGTCGTCGAGGTTGACGCCATCGAGCAGTTTTTGTTTTTCGTCTTTGCTCAAAGCGCCAAGCACGCGCACTGCATATTCACGCTCGAGGCCGAAACGGGGGTGCATCAACTGGTTGGCCAGCTCGCCGGAGCTGGTGAACAGCAAGAGGCCTTCCGTGTTCAGGTCCAGACGACCCACAGACTGCCATTTGCCGTTTTGCAAGCGCGGCAATTTGCGAAACACCGAGGGGCGGTTTTGCGGATCGTCATGGCTGACGATTTCGCCTGCCGGCTTGTGATAAGCGATCACCCGGGCTGGAGGCGGGTCAATGCGGATGTGAATGGGTTTGCCATTGACCTTGATCTGGTCACCGTATTGCACGCGCTGGCCTACGTGGGCCGGCTCGTTGTTGACCGAAATTCGGCCTTCCGCAATCAGTTTTTCCATTTCCAGACGCGAGCCCATGCCGGCTTGCGCCAGCACTTTGTGCAATTTGGGTGAATCGGTTTGGGGGGCCAGCACGCGCTTGCCCAAGTCGATGGCGACGTCTGCGGCGGCTTCTTCATCGTCAAACTGGCCCGAGACCACGTCGGCCAGCTCAATCGGTTTATAGGTCGACTCTGCATGCAGGTCCGCCTTGGGTTGGCGGGCTGCGTTATCGGGTGCGGACGAGCGCTTGTCGTCGTGAGTTTCTTGGTTCATTTGTTGTTGGACTCTTCGCCATGCAGCGGACGGTCAGGGTGGTTATCTGGGTTCGCAGACAGGCTAGGATCATCACTGTGATCGGGGTGAGCGCCAGAGGCGTCGAGGGCACCGGTATCGTCCGAGTCGGCCACGATGGGCATCTCGAAAGGCAAGGCGTTGATCGCGTCTTCAAGCGACAAGGAGGGCTGAACAGGCAGTTCGTCAACCAAACCGGACAAAGCCGACGTTTGACCATCGACCTGCGAGAGCATGGGCAGCTGATCGAGGGAAGAAAGCCCCAAATCATCGAGAAACTGGCGCGTGGTGGCGTACAAACCCGGGCGACCCACGGTTTCCCGGTGGCCAATGACTTCCACCCAGCCACGGTCTTCCAACTGCTTGAGGATTTGTGAGTTGATGGTCACGCCGCGAATGTCTTCCATATCGCCCCGGGTCACCGGCTGACGGTACGCAATGATGGCCAGTGTTTCGAGCACCGCACGGGTGTATTTGGGCGGCTTTTCGGGGTGCAGGCGGTCCAAGAACTGACGCAACTCAGGCCGACTTTGAAAACGCCAACCGCTGGCCACGCTGGTCAACTCAAGCCCTTTTTGAGCCCACTCTTGTTGTATGTCTTGCAGCATTTGCCGCAGGGTGTCGGCCCCGAGCGCATCGTCAAATAACACGCGCATGTCGCGCAATGACAAAGGCTGACCTGCTGTGAGCAAGGCCGTTTCCAGGACACGTTGGGCTTGCGCCGTGTTCATGTGTCGATCTTTCGGGAAAAAAACGCCTCACGGCGTAAAAGGTGCAGAGGTCATGGCCGTTTTCGTGAAAAAACAGCCCCGTTCTGGAGGGGCTTGGTCGCTGACCAAGCCTTGGATTCGCGCGAGCCAGTGAATCTGGCTCAAGCTCCCTGAGAGGGCAGATTGTAGCTGAGACCCCAAAGAGCCAGTGCGTCAGCCATGTCGGCGGGCAAGGAAGACCTCAGATCGATCGATTGTCCGGTGATCGGATGGACAAAGGCCAGATGCCAGGCATGCAATGCCTGGCGCTCCATGCCTGCGGCTTTGACGCCACCGTAAACGGCATCCGCCAGCAAGGCATGCCCGACATGGGCCATGTGAACCCGGATCTGATGGGTGCGCCCCGTGTGCAAGGTGCACTGGACCAGACAACCGAGGTTATTTTGATCAAGCACCTCGATCGTGGTCGCGGCTGTTTTGCCCGATTGGTATGTCAAATCCACCACCGCCATGCGCAGGCGGTTGGCAGGATCCCGGCCAATGGGGGCCTCGACAGTCATGG
Organism: Limnohabitans sp.; assembly: GCA_017986055.1. Lineage (GTDB taxonomy): Bacteria > Pseudomonadota > Gammaproteobacteria > Burkholderiales > Burkholderiaceae_C > Limnohabitans_A. The sequence continues at coordinate 28,760 of JAGNWH010000015.1, forward strand.
GGGACGGTGCCGTCCAGGGCTTGTGGGCGATGGCCAGATATTGGCGACGCACGTCACGGGCCGCTATTTGCTGCACCAAGGCATCCATGGCCTGGCGCGTGCGCGCCACCACCATCAAGCCACTGGTGTCCTTGTCCAAGCGGTGGACAATGCCCGCCCTGGGCACATCGGAGGCCAGTGGGTCCAGGGCCAGCAGCCCGTTGAGCAAGGTGCCGCGCCAGTTGCCCGGTGCCGGATGCACCACCAGACCAGCAGGCTTGTTGATCACGCGCAGGTGGGCATCTTCGTAAACCACATCGATCGGCATGTCTTCGGGCACAAAAGCCTGCGACTGGGGCGTGGCCCGCAGTGTGACCTCAACCCGATGCCCCAAACGCACTTTGGTCGACACCTTGGTCACCACGCGCCCGTCAATCAGTGCGTCACCCTGCTCAATGAGTTGCTGTAAGTAACTGCGCGAAAACTCGGGCACCATTTGCGCCAAAGCACGGTCCAGTCGCTGGCCGTGCAAAGTCATGGGCACCTGGGTTGTGCGCACCTCCTCGTCCGCAGCCTCCAGCGCGCGTTCACCGTCTTCCATCAAGGCAGAGGGCTCTTCCATTTCGGGGTCGGTCGATATAATCAAGGGGTTCAACAGTACAAGGGTGTCACAGATGCGAAGCTTCAGATTATCGACGGTTCCAGCTGGCCTGGCTTTGGCCGTGGGCCTGTTTCTGTCGGGCTGCGCCAACACCCAAAAAGATGTGACCGCTGGCTGGACGCCCGAGAAAATTTACAGCGAAGCGCGTGACGAAGCCAACGCAGGCGCTTGGGACAAGGCCATCGGCTATTACGAAAAGCTCGAAGGCCGTGCTGCAGGCACCGTTCTGGCGCAACAAGCCCAAATTGACAAGGCTTACGCCCAATACAAAACAGGCGACAAAATCCAGGCAGTTGCAACCCTGGACCGCTTCATCCGTTTGCACCCTGCCAGCCCGGCCTTGGATTACGCGATCTACCTCAAAGGCTTGGTCAACTTCAACGACAACCTGGGCATGTTTTCGTTCCTGACCAAGCAAGACTTGTCCGAGCGTGACCAAAAAGCGGCGAAAGACTCTTACGAGGCTTTCAAAGAGTTGAGCACGCGCTTTCCTGCCTCCAAATACGCCCCCGAAGCACGCCAGCGCATGCTGCACATCGTGAATGCACTGGCCGCTTATGAGGTTCATGTGGCGCGTTACTACGCCAGCCGTGGCGCGCACGTCGCCGCCGTGAACCGTGCTCAGCAAGCCATTGCGGAATACCCGGGCGTGCCCGCTGTTGAAGAAGCCCTGGGCATTCTGGTCAGCTCTTATGGCGCGATGGGCATGACCGCTTTGCGCGACGACGCCAAGCGCGTGCTTGAGAAAAACTTCCCACAGTCCGATTACCTCAAGGCCGAAGGGGTCAAGAAGTCGACTAGCTGGTGGCGTCTGTGGTGAATTGACGCAAAGTCGATAAAAACTCGGCGTGCCCGCTCAGGCGGCGCATCTCCGGCAAGCCCCGCACCAGCCTGCGTCCATACGACATGGTCGTCAGACGCGTGTCACACACCACCAACACCCCTCGGTCTGTTTCGCTGCGAATCAAGCGCCCTGCCCCTTGCTTGAGCGCCACGGCGGCCTCGGGCAAAGCATGATCGGCAAAGGCACTGCGCCCCTCCCGCGTGACGCGCTGACTTCTCGCCTCGAACAAAGGGTCTCCGGGTGGCGGAAAAGGCAATTTATCGATGACCACCAGCTGCAAGGCATCGCCGGGGACATCAAACCCTTCCCAAAACGAGGCAGAAGCGACCAGCACACAACCCGCACGGCCGTCGCCTGCACCCTCTCTGAAACGCTCCATCAAGCGCCGCTTGGGGCTTTGGCCTTGCACCAGCACCTCGACATTTGCTGCCGGGTCCAAACGGGTTTGTAAATACTCGCCGATCGCGCGCATGGCGTTCAAGGTGGTCGTGAGCACCAGCGTTCGGCCCCCCAACAGCTCCACCGCTTCGACCACCAACTGCGCCACATGCCCGGCGTGGCCTGGATCACCCGGTTTGGGCAAATGGTCGGGCACATAAAGTGCGGCTTGCAGGGCGTAGTCAAAGGGGCTGGTGACCTGCATCACCTGGGCCGAGGTCAAGCCACAAGGCTCGGTGAACCAGCGCAAGCTGGGCTCATCGCCCAAAGTGGCGGACGTGAAAATCCAGGCGCGTTGCCCCACCCCACTGCCTTGGGGCGCTTGCGGGTCAGATCCGTGGCGGGGGTCACCTGCCATCAAAGCTTGAATGGATTCAGGGTCATTGGCCTCATCGTCCAAAACCAAAGGGGCTTGAACGGGTCTCGTCAAAGCAGAAAAAGCCTGCGCGATGTCCAGCGGCGACTCGACCAAACGCAGTTGAGCGCTGACTTCTGCCCAGCGAACGCCTTCGGGATCGGGTGCCTTTGAAAACAAATCTGCCTTTTGACTCAACTCGCATGCGCGTTCAAGCAAGCGCTGAAAATCCGGTGCCAGTTCGGCCACGGTTTCGAGCCCGCTTTGCAGCTGCGCCAAAGCCTGCAACACATTTTGCAGCGCAGGCGTCCACTCAGACCCTTCGACACCTTCGGGCAAGGTCTCCGTCCATCGCAGACGGACCGAGCCCCGGTGCATGCCAGCCGCCAGACGCAAATCACGGGAAGATTTTTCCAGACGGTCCGTCAACGCATGCCAGTCAACCAAACCACGCGCCAATTGCAAACCCGTGGCCAGCACATCGCGCGACAACTCCAGCAACTGCACAGTTGACAGCTGCTTGCCCAGAAAATTCACACCGATCTCGTTGAGCTGGTGCGCTTCGTCGAACACGGTGACACGCACTGTCGGCAAGAGCTCGGCCACGCCCGATTCACGCACCGCCATGTCGGCAAAAAACAGATGGTGGTTGATGACGACCACATCCGACGCCATCGCCTCTTTGCGGGCCAAGTTGACATGGCAGGCCCGGTAACGTGGACAGCTGGAGCCCAAACAATTGTCACGCGTCGAGGTGACCAAGGGCCACAAGGACGAACGCTCGTCCAGCCCCGTCAGCTCGGCCATATCACCCGTGCGGGTGGCCTGCGACCAGGTTTCAATTTTGGCGAGTGCGCGCTGCGCCCCCGGTTGAGCAGACTCGGCACTGTGCCGGGCTTGCTCCATGCGATGCAAACACAGGTAATTGGAACGCCCCTTGAGCAAGGCCACCCGAATGGGCAGGCCCAACACCTCAACCAGCCGAGGGATGTCACGGGAAAACAATTGGTCTTGCAAGGCTTTGGTCGCCGTCGACACCAGGGCCCGCTGGCCACTCAGCAACACGGGCACCAGATAAGCATAGGTTTTGCCCACACCCGTGCCGGCTTCAACCACCAGTTGGCCGCCCTGCTCCAGTGTCTGGGTGACCGCCATCGCCATGTCGGTCTGGCCAGCCCTTGGTTGAAACCCGGGCACAGCCTGCGCCAAGGCACCATGGCTTGACAGGGTCTCGGAGACCCTTTGAACGAGCAAGCTCAAGCCGGCTCCTTGGGGTCCAGCATCCACTGCAATTTGGTCATTTGGTCGCGCAAAGCCAAGCGGCGTTTTTTGAGCCGCCGCAAAAGCAGCTCGTCTAAAGGCTGGGTGGCAAGAACAGCTTGGTCAATCAAGGCATCAAGGTCGGCATGTTCTATCTGCCATTCGATCAATTGCCGCTGGGGCGAACGCAAATCCTCGAAATTGTCGGTCGTCATGGTGTGCTGCGGTTTTCTGGCTGCTTACCTTCGAGGCGCAAATTGCGCTGCTCGGTTCGCCACTGGCGCTCTTGTACGTTCAACAACAAGTCTTGCTGGCGCAGTGGCTCCAGTGATGCACGGCGTTTTTTGCGTGCGTCACTGAGACAGGCGTTGACCGCAAATTTTTGCCAGCAGGCTTTTGCGTCTTCCTGGTAAACCGCCATGATCAGCCCACGCTGTTGTGCGATCTCTTCGCGCTGCACGCGGATGAACTCCGGCACGCCCACCAAGGACTGCGCGCTCAGCACGCTGGTGCTCAACGCGGCCAAGACCGCCAACAGGCAACGTTTCATGTGAGGTGCGTGTCCACAGTGCGGTGCTCCAGCGCCAGAAATTCGCTGGACTGCATCTCGTGCAAACGCGAGACCGTACGCGGAAACTCATGCGACATTGGACCCGAGGTGTAAAGCGCCTCTGGCGCGACAGCGGCCGACATGATCAGCTTGACGCGGCGGTCATACAGCACATCGATCAGCCAAGTGAAGCGCCGCGCCTCAGATGCCATGCTGACCGGCATGTGCGGCACGTTGCTGAGCAAAACCGTGTGGTACTGGGTGGCGATTTCGAGGTAATCGTTTTGCGAACGCGGACCGCCGCAAATGGCCTTAAAGTCAAACCAAACCACGTCGCCCGCGCGGCGCTTGGCATTGATTTGACGGGCTTCGATCTGCAACACCGGATCTTCGTCCGGGCCCGTGGCCAGGCGGTTGAATGCATCGTGCATCTCAGCATCGGCCTGTTCGCCCAAAGGCGTGTGGTACAGCTTGACCATCTCGAGCGTGCGACGTCGGTAATCGGTGCCGTTGTCCACGTTGAGGACCTGCATGCGCTGGTTCAGCAAAGCAATGGCGGGCAAGATGCGGTCGCGGTGCAAGCCATCCGGGTACAGGCCATTGGGCTCGAAATTGGAGGTGGTGACAAAGCCCACGCCGTTGTCGAACAGCGCCACCAACAGGCGGTGCAAGATCATGGCGTCGGTGATGTCGGCCACATGGAACTCGTCAAAGCAGATCAAGCGATAGCGCTTGGCCATGCGCTTGCCCAATTCGTCCAGCGGATTCACCGTGCCCTGAATGGCCGTGAGTTCGCGGTGCACTTCGCGCATGAACTCGTGGAAATGCAAACGGGTTTTGCGCTGGATGGGCACCGCCGCAAAAAAGCAGTCCATCAAGAAGCTTTTGCCGCGGCCAACGCCACCAAACATGTAAACCCCTTTGGGGATTTCCGGGCGGCTGAGGAACTTGCCCAGCAAACCCGAACGCTTGGATTTGTAGGCGGCCCATTCGCTGGAGCAGCGCTCCAGCGCTTCGATGGCCCGCAACTGGGCGGGGTCACTTTGATAGCCCCGCTTTTGGAGTTCTTCTTCGTAAACGGCACGAACGGACATGGGTGACTTGCTCTTCGATTCAAAAACAAAACCCGGGACGAAGCCCGGGTTTTCAGGGATGCAGAACTTTAACCCAACTCGCCCCAAACCGCAGTTCAGGACGCGTCATGGGCTCAGAAGTTCAGTGTGCGCTTGTCAACGGCCAAAGCCGCTTCTTTGGTCGACTCGCTCAAGGACGGGTGTGCGTGGCAGATGCGGGCAATGTCTTCTGCGCTGGCGCGGAATTCCATGGCCACCACGGCTTCGGCAATCAACTCAGATGCCATCGGGCCCACAATGTGAACGCCCAAAATCTCGTCGGTTGTGGCATCGGCCAGCATTTTCACCATGCCGGTCGTATCGCCCAAAGCGCGTGCACGGCCATTGGCCAAAAACGGGAACGAACCCGCCTTGTACGCCACACCGTCGGCCTTGAGTTGCTGCTCTGTGCGGCCCACCCAAGCGATCTCGGGACTCGTGTAGATGACCCAGGGGATGGTGTTGAAGTTGACATGACCGTGCTGGCCAGCAATGCGCTCGGCCACGGCAACGCCCTCTTCTTCGGCTTTGTGCGCCAGCATCGGGCCACGCACCACATCGCCCACCGCCCAAACGCCGGGCAAGTTGGTTTTGCAGTCGCCGTCCACCACAATCGCGCCGCGCTCGTCCAGCTGCAGGCCCACAGCCTCGGTGTTCAAGCCGATGGTGTTGGGCA
>JAGNWH010000076.1:0-5655 GCA_017986055.1 Limnohabitans sp.
CGCGGCAACGGGTGCAGCATCAAAGTCGAAAAAACTCAGTTGGTCGGTTTTGTTCATAGGTCGAGATTAAACCGCAAGGCTGACCGCCTGGAGGGGCCAAAACCACCAACATTCAGCAAGATCAGCACCACAAGGTGGCGCTTCTCTTGCACACGCGCCGCAATCAGTCGAGCTTGATCCCCAGATCGACTGCCAGCTTGATCCAGACGGGCACTTCGCCTTCCCAGTCTTTACGGGTGTCTGCCAGGTTTTTGGGCTTGTTGGGGATGGCGAAGGTTTCGCGCAATTTGGCCGCTTTGTCGGTGTTGGACCAGGCCACGGCTTCATCGGCCAAGAGTTTGAGCACAGCCTCGGGCGTGCCCGCTGGGGCCACCAGCGGCAGTCCGCCTTCCAGCGTGACGAGCTTGGCCATGTCGCCTTGTTCCATGAGGGTGGGCACATTGGGCAGCTTGGGCGAGCGGTAGCTGCCGGTCACGCCAATGGCACGCACGCCTCGGCTGGCCACGGCATTGAAGGCCAGGTAGCTGCCCACCGCAATTTGCGATTGACCCGAGGCCACGTCGAGCCACATGGGCGCTTCGCCCCGGTAGTGCACCGACTGTATTTGGGTGCCGTGGATGCGGTTGGTCTGGTCGGCCACCATGTGTGGGTAAGAACCCGGTGCATACGTGCCCATGGAGGTGGGGTTCTTTTTGGCCCAGGCCACAAATTCGGCCATGTTGTTGGCCGGGATTTTGTCGTTGATGCCCACCACCAGGGGGCCTGATGGGAACACGGTGACGGGCGTCAGGTCTTTGTCGAGGTTGTAGGGCAGCTTGGAGTACAAGATGCGGTTTTGCCAGAACGTGCCCGAGGTGCTCATGACCAAGGTGTAGCCGTCGGCGGGTGATTTGGCGGCCGCATCGATGCCGATGATGGCTCCCGCGCCGGGTTTGTTGTCGATCACCACCGGCACCCCCAGCTTGGCTGACAGGTGCTCGCCATAGCTGCGGGCCAAAGCGTCGGTCAAGCCACCGGGCGGAAAAGCCACAATGATCCGAATGGGCTTGGCAGGCCACTTAGCTTGCGCCCAAGCGGGGCTCAGCAACGCACTGCTGCCCAAGGCGGTGGTCGCCACCGCTGTGGCGGCTTTCAGGAAATGTCGGCGTGGCTTGTTTTGTTGCATGGACATAAGGATTGACCGGTGAGAAATCAGAAGAATAAAAATGGCAGTCTATGGCCACCGCCTGCACATTTGAATTGGGGTTTGAACCCATGACCCGAAGGCGACACGCTCACCAACAAATGATCACATCGCGGCTTTGCCGGGCTTTGTGCGACAATGCACGCCGTTGTGGCCTCCAGTTGCTACAACATCAGCACTTCTGCTGGGGCCTGACCCGGGCAACGCTCAAAACAAGCGCCTGCGGTTTCCATGCCCACCTTAAGACTTATCGGCCAACTCTGGTAACTGCCAAACGCAGTTGAATGAGCCGATACCTGCGCCGGACGTGGCGCTCTGTGAAAAATGAACTTTGAAGAATTGAATCTGGCTCCGGCCATCATGCAAGCCGTGCGCGAGCTCGGTTACGAAACCCCCACGCCTATTCAGGCGCAAGCGATTCCTGCCGTTCTGGCCGGACAAGACTTGTTGGCAGGTGCGCAAACCGGCACCGGCAAAACCGCCGCGTTCACCTTGCCCCTGCTGCACAAGCTGAGCTTGAGTGAGCCAGGCAAAAACCGCTTTGGCGGCAAAGCCATCCGCGCTTTGGTGCTCACGCCCACCCGCGAATTGGCCGCTCAGGTCGAAGAGTCGGTGCGCGACTATGGCAAATACCTGCAACTCGACTCCACCGTGATTTTTGGCGGCGTGGGCATGAACCCGCAAATCAGCAAGATCAAAAAAGGCGTGGACATTCTGGTGGCTACACCGGGCCGTTTGCTTGACCTGCAAGGCCAGGGCTTCCTGGACTTGTCCAGCATCGAAATTCTGGTGCTCGACGAAGCCGACCGCATGCTGGACATGGGCTTCATCCACGACGTGAAAAAAGTGCTGGCTTTGGTGCCCAAAGACAAGCAGAGCTTGTTGTTCTCGGCCACCTTCAGCGACGAGATCCGCGAACTGGCGGGCAACTTGCTCAAGAACCCGCAAAGCATCCAGGTCACCCCCAGCAACACCACGGTGCAGCGCATCACGCAGGTGATTCACCCTGTGGGCCGCAACAAGAAAAAAGACGTGCTGCTGCACATCATCCAGAAGCACGACTGGAGCCAGGTGCTGGTGTTCACGCGCACCAAGTTTGGTGCCAACAATGTGGCCGACTTCTTGACCAAAAATGGCGTCAAGTCCATGGCTTTGCACGGCAACAAAAGCCAGACCGCCCGCACACAGGCGCTGGCTGGCTTCAAGAGTGGCGAGATCCGCGCACTGGTGGCCACCGACATCGCTGCTCGCGGCATCGACATCGAAGACTTGCCGCACGTCGTGAACTTTGAAATTCCGAACGTGTCCGAAGACTACGTGCACCGCATTGGCCGTACAGGCCGCGCCGGTGCCAGCGGCGAGGCCGTGAGCCTGGTCTGTCTGGACGAAGAGGGCTTCATGATGGACATCGAGCGCTTCACCAAGCAAGAGATTCCAGTGCAACTGCTCGAAGGTTTTGGCCCCGACACTGGTGAAGTGGCCGAGCCCATCGCCATGGGTCGTCAGACCTTGTGGGGCGGCGCAGGCAAGCCACCAGGCCGTGATGTGATGGCCGCAGCCGCCAAGGCCGCACGCCAGGACATGATGCAGCGCATCCGAGACAACAAAGTCGCTGTCGGCGGTGGCGGTGGTGGACAAGGCCCACGCCAAGCGCGTGGCGAAGGTCAGGGCCCTGCCCGTCCATCACGCAACGGTCCAGCACCTTCACGCCGCAATGGCCCTCAAGGCGCACCCCGCTTTGAAGGCCAGGGCGATGGCCGCCGTGAAGGCGGTCGCGATGGTGGCCGTGAAGGTGGGCGCGGTCAAGAACAACGTGGCGATCCCCGTTTTGACAACCGTGGCGATGGCCAAGGTCGTCCCGCTCCCCGTGGTCCACGTCCTGAGGGCCGTGGCCCGGCCCGTGGTGCACAAGGTGGCCAAGGCGGTGGTCAAGACCGTCGCCGCAACGACAGCGACGAGCTGCCTCGCCACATTGACCCGTTGAAAACCACGCAGTTTGCGCGTTTGGACTTGCCTAACCGCAACCCCGTTCGCACCAGCGGCCAGCCTGACCCGACACGCACCAGCATTGACAGCCTGGCCAGCGGCAACCGCCGCCGTGGCGGTGGTGGTGGTTATGGCGGCGGCAACGGTGGCGGCAATGGCGGTAATGGCGGCGGTGGCAACCGCGGCTTTGGCGGCGGCGGCGGTGGCCGTGGCTTCGGTCGCTGATCAGCGCCTTGCCCCATGAACAGAGCCCGCAACATGCGGGCTCTTTTTATGGGTCATGCCGGGTCAAGCCCGGGATGACAAAATCGCGCGCTCCAGCCTAGGGTCAGTCAGTCGCGCACGAACAAAGTCACCAGCGGATCGGGGCCGACTTGACGGCTCCAGTGCCCATGCACCGTGGGGTCAAACGTGGCACCTTCAGGCAAGGTGTCGGCTGAATAGAAAAACTCGCCGGGGCCAAAAACACGCGAGCTGCCGTCTTGCAAAAAAATCTCCATCTGCCCGCCCAGCACGAACAGCCACTGCGGATTTCCCGAGCAATGAAACGTGCTGCGAAAACCCACCGGGCTTTGTCGCAACTGGCACGCAGCCGCCGGCATCAAGGCCGACAACTGGCTTTGTGGCGTGCCTTCGGTCAGGGCCACAAATTCATCGCGAAAGCGTGCGCGGCCATCGGTATCGGTAAAGAGAATGACTTTTTTCAGCTGCGTCATGACTGTGTGTCTCGTGAGAAATAGGGAAGCACGATTGTCGCCGAGCCGTCACCGGGCCTGAGGACGTGCGCAGTGCATCTGGCATAGTCACACACAGTTGATGTCCATGCACCCCAAATACCGACACGAGACAACAGGACCACCTCTCCCATGAAAATCGTTTTCCACGGCCAAAACGCCGCCAATTTTCGTCAAGGCTTTGAACAGCTGATTGCCGCTGAGCACCAGATCCTCGACTTGAGCGATGCGCTCGACCTGCCCGGAGAACAGGCGCACTACGAAAGCGCCGATGTGGTGGTGGGCATCAAGCTGCAAAGCGGCATGCCCGTGCCGCTCAAGGCCCGTTTGTTCCATGCCCCGGCCGCAGGGACGGATGCGGTCAACACCGCATTGCTGCCCGTGCAGTGCACCCTGGCCAATTGCTTTGGCCACGAAAACGCCATTGCCGAATACGTGATCGCCGCCCTGCTGATGCGCCATGTGCCGCTGGCACGGGCAGACCAAGACTTGCGCCAGCAACGCTGGACCTACTGGGCAGGCCGTCCTACCGCTTTGCGCACCGAGCTGGGTTCGCAAACGATTGGCCTGCTCGGTTTCGGTCACATTGCCCAAACCGTGGCACAACGCGCCAAAGCCATGGGCATGCGGGTGCATGTAGCCAACCGCAGTCCCATTCAACACCCCAGCGTTGACCAAAGCTGGACGCTCGACGCGCTGCACAACTTCATGGGATCGGTCGACGCTGTGGTGGTGAGCTTGCCGCTGACCGACAACACGAAAGGCTTGGTGGATGCGCAGGCCATCGCCGCCATGCGACCCGATGCGGTGTTGATGAACGTAGGCCGCGGCGCGGTGATTGACGAAAAAGCACTTTACGACGCACTCGCCTCGCGTCAAATCGGCGGAGCCGTGATCGACACTTGGTACCAATACCCCACGCCCACACAGACCGAATGCGCACCGTCGCAATACGACTTTGCGGCGCTGGACAATGTGCTGATGACACCGCACATGTCAGGCTGGACCTCGGGCACGGTGCGCCGACGTCAAGAAACTTTGGCTGACAACATTGCCCGGCTGAGTCGGGGCGAGGCACTGATCAACGTGCTGCACGGTCCGCGCTGAACAAGCCGTCGCGAGAGGGGAGTTCGCTCCCACAGCCTCAGGTGCTGGCACCTTCAGACCTCACCAAGCCCCAAAATGGCTCAGCTGCTTTGGCGTTGAATGATTTCGAAGCCCAGGTCAAGTTGCGGCAATTCAGGTGCCTCACCCCGCATGAGCGTGAGCAACATTTGCGCTGCGGCCTCGCCAATTCGGGCGCGTGGCGTGCGCACCGTGGTCAGGGCAGGCAACATCTGGTCGCTGCCCGTCAGGTCGTTGAAGCCCGCAATCGCCACTTGTGAGGGCACCGAAATACCCAGGCGCAACGCCGCCATCAAAGCACCTTGGGCCAAGTCGTCGTTGCAAAAAAAGATCGCATCGACCGCCGGGCGCTGCTGCATGATTTGCTCAAACATCACGCCGCCCAAAGCGAGGGACGAGGGGGCGGGGTTGAGGAACTCCAGGGTGGGCTCATAAACCCCCGCTTCTTGCAATGCACTGCGCCAGCCATACAGCCGCTGCATGACGCGCGGGTCCAGCTGTGCTGCCGCAAACGCAATCCGCTGGCGACCGCTCGCCAACAAATGCCGCGTCAGTGCAGCGCCCGCTTCGGTTTGACGAAACCCAACGCAATAAGGGGCAGCGTCGTTGGTGCTGTTGCTGTTGCTG
>JAGNWH010000076.1:5755-10022 GCA_017986055.1 Limnohabitans sp.
GGTTGTGGTCCAGCCCGGTGACCAAAAGACCCGCCGGGCGGTGCAGCAATTGCTCGCGCAGCAATTGTTCTTCTTCGCTGGCGTCGTAGTGGGTCACACCCATCAGGGTCTGGAAACCGGCTGCCCGCAAGGTTTTTTGTGCCGCATCCAGCAGGTCAACAAACAGGGCATTCGACAGCAAGGGAATCAAAATGGCCACATGGTTGCTGCGCTGCGAAGCCAAGGCACGCGCCGCGGGGTCGGGTACATAGCCGAGCCTGCTGGAGACCGCCTGGACGCGCTCAATCAAGGCGGGATCGACCGCACGCTCACCCCGCAAAGCCCGCGACACCGTGCTGGGGCTGACGCCAGCGGCTTGGGCCACATCACTCAGGGTGACGCGGCCTGTGGCTCGGTGGCTTTTGACGGTCTTTGGAGGTGAAGAAACAGCGTTGGGCAAGGGTTAATCCGGAGGAAAATTCATTTCAGCTGCCGATAGGATAGCGCTATCCCAAAGTTTTCAGCGGAAATTTTGCAGATTCGTGGAAAACCCTGATTTGCCTTGAAAAATTTCAAATTTCGCTGGTCATTTTTTTTGAATGTCTTGGACAGCGCTGTCCAAGCAAGCTGTTTTCACTGGAGTGATTGACGTGTCCAAACCCGATGTACTGGCTGTCGCCAAACTCCACCCCTTCTATCAAAAAGCACTGGAGTCGGTCTACACGGTGCACGACCGCACCCACATCACCGATCCTGCCGCATTTGCTGCATTGGCTCCGCGCATTGTGGGCGTTGCCGGCACCGGCGAGGCCAGCGTGCCGCGCAGCCTTTTGGCCCAGGTGACGAACGCCAAAGTGGTCTCGGTGTTTGGCGTGGGCTATGACGGCGTGGATGTGGCTGCAGCCATCGAGCACGGTATTCCCGTCACGCACACACCCGATGTGCTGACCGACGACGTGGCTGATCTGGCCATGGGCTTGGTGCTGTCGGTGGGCCGCACCATCCCGCAAGCCGACAAATTTGTGCGTGCCGGCCAATGGCCCAGCGGCCCGATGGCTTTGGGCCGCAAGGTGTCGGGTGCCCGTTTGGGCATCGTGGGCTTGGGCCGCATTGGCAAGGCCATCGCACGACGCGCAAGCGGCTTTGGCATGTCAATTGCCTATACCGCACGCACCGAAAAAGCCGATTCCGGCTTCAAATTCTTCCCATCGGCTGCCGAGCTGGCCGCGAATGTGGATTTTTTAGTCGTCATCACGCCCGGTGGCGCAGGCACCAAACACCTGATCAATGCCGAGGTGCTCAAGGCACTGGGCGCTCGCGGCTTTTTGATCAACGTAGCACGAGGCAGTGTGGTCGATGAACAAGCGTTGATCGAAGCCCTGCAAAACGGCACCATCGCAGGCGCAGGCCTTGACGTGTTTGCCAACGAACCCAACGTGCCCGAAGTGCTCTGGACCCTGAACAACGTGGTGCTGACGCCGCACATGGCCAGTGCCACCACCGAAACCCGCCAAGCCATGGCCGATCTGGCATTTGCCAACATGCAGGCGGGCACATCAGGGCAAGCCTTGCGCACGCCCGTGCCCGAGTGCGCGGCGCTGGTGAAGTGACAGGCTGCGAGCCCCTATGAATCAACTGCCTTTGCGCCTCATCGTCATGGGTGTGTCCGGTTGCGGCAAATCGACCATGGCTGCCGCTCTGGGCGAACGTCTGGGCCTGGACATGGTGGACGGTGACGACCTGCACCTGAGCGCGAGCGTGGCAAAAATGCGTTCAGGCATCGCCTTGCAGGACGACGACCGTTGGCCCTGGCTGGACCGCATTGGCGAGTACCTGTCACAGCCCCATGCGCAAGGCCGCGTGGTGGCCTGCTCGGCGCTCAAGCGTGCTTACCGTGACCGCATCCGCGAGCAAGCCGGCGATGTCTGTTTTGTCTTCCTCGACGGCAGCTTTGAGTTGATTCAAAAACGCATGCAGCAGCGCGTCGGCCACTACATGCAGCCAGGCTTGCTGGACAGCCAGTTTCGCACCCTCGAAAAACCCGAAGCCGATGAGACCGACGTGATCCGTCTGCCCATCACCGAACCGGTGCAGGACATGGTCATGCAAGCGCTTGCCGCTTTGCAGACACACCGGCACCCTGCCCTCTGATTTTTTAGAAAGCTCCCTCATGTTCATCCGCTGTGCATTCTTCCAAGGCAACGTCAAACCCGGCATGGAAGACGCGTTCAACCGCTACATCCGCGAGAAACTGGTGCCCCTGTGGACCCGCTTTCCCGGCGCACAGGAAGTGCGTGTGCTGCGCCAGGTCGAGAGCGATGTGGCAGATCCGCACTTTGGCATGGTGCTGTCGGTACGCTACCCCAGCCGCGAATCGATCGAGATCGCATTGGCCTCGGCTGTGCGCATGGAAAGCCGCGAAGTGTCCAAAGACCTGATCGCCATGTTCGATGGCACCGTGTTTCACACCGTCTTCAGCGCGGACGAATACGCGCTGCCCACCGATTGAGTTTTTTCGACAGACCTTTTTTTAACCAGGAGACAAAAACCATGAAACTTTCCCGCATCCTTCTCGCCTGCCTCGTGGCTGCCGTCGGCTCCAGCGCTTACGCCGCCAAGTTCAACCTGAAAATGGGCCACGCGGTCAACACGACCGACGGCCAACATGCCGCCGCCGTGAAGCTGGCCGAGTTGGTCAAGCAACGCACCAACGGCGATGTTGAAATCACCATCTTCCCTGCCAACCAGCTGGGCAATGACGCGGCCATGATCAACGGCGTGCGCGGTGGAACGATCGACATCGTCTCCAGCGGTGCATCCAACTACAACGGCATCGTGCCCAACACGGCAGCGATGGAGTTGCCCTTTGTGTTCCGCAACGCGCAACATGCCTACAACGTGCTCGACGGTGCTGTGGGTACTGGCGTTCTGAACGAACTGGCCCCTCACGGCATGAAGGGTCTGGCTTATTGGGAAAACGGCTGGCGCGCTTTCACCAACAACAAGCGTCCAGTCAACAAGCCCGAAGACCTCAAGGGCCTGAAGATCCGCTCGACACCCAACCCGTACCACATCCAGGCTTTCAAACTGCTGGGCATGAACCCATCGCCCATGCCGATCGCCGAGCTGTACACCGCCTTGGAAACCGGCACCTTTGATGCCCAAGAGCACCCGATCAACGTGACTTGGTCGTCCAAGTTCTACGAAGTGCAAAAGCACCTGACCGTGAGCAACCACGTTTACTCGCCGCTGGTCGTGGCCATGAACAAGGCCAAGTTCGACACACTGCCTGCGAACTATCAAAAAGTAGTGGTCGATGCCGCCCGTGAAGCCGCCACTTACCAACGCAACCTGAACGCACAAAACGCGGGCAAGGTGATTGCCGAGCTGAAGAAGTCCGGCATGCAAGTGATCGAGAACGTGGACATGGCTCCGTTCCAGAAGATCGTGTCGGCTGAAATCGCCAAAACCTTTGGCGAGAAAAGCGGCACCGCTTTGCTGAAAGCCATTGAAGACACCAAGTGATGGTTTGAGTGTGATCACGCCCCCTCTTCGGAGGGGGCTTTTTTTGATGGATGTATGAAAAAAATCAACGACCTGTTCTTTCGGCTGGCGGAGTTCACGCTGGTCATCATGTTGTCAGCCATGGTCATCATGGTGTTTGGCAACGTGGTTTTGCGTTACGGCTTCAACGACGGCATCATCAGCTCGGAAGAGTTGTCGCGATTTTTATTCATTTGGATCACCTTCCTCGGGGCCATCGTCACGATGCGTGAAAACGGTCACCTGGGACTGGACTCGATCGTGCGCAAGCTCAGCCTGAGCGGCAAAAAAATAGCCTTTGCCGTGTCCAACGTGCTCATGCTCGGTTGCTGCGGCCTGATGTTTTACGGCACCCTCAAGCAACACGGCATCAACGCCAGCACGACCTCCGCAGTCACCCAAATACCCATGAGCTGGGTGTACGGTGTGGGCTACATCACCAGCGTGGCCATGGGTTTGATGATCATCGGCAAGCTGGTTCAGCTGGCCAAAGGCAACTTCAACGAGGCCGATCTGATTCAGGTGCAAGACTCTGAAGAAGTCGTGACTGCCCATACCCAAGAGGCTGCCAAATGACCGTTCTTGTTTTCATTGTTTCCCTGCTCGCGGCCATGGCGCTGGGCATGCCCTTGGCCTTTTCATTGCTGGTCTCAGGTGTGGCGCTCATGCTCCACCTGGACAACTTCGACACGCAAATCGTGTCGCAAAACCTGATCAATGGTGCCGACAACTTCCCGCTCATGGC
>JAGNWH010000077.1:0-9944 GCA_017986055.1 Limnohabitans sp.
GCCGCTGTCGGCAAAAAACGGCGCTAGCGACCGCTTGCGTTGACTGTTGCAGATGGATCGACGGACGCAGGCATTGTCGACTGGGCCTTGGCCGCACGCGCAGCCTCGCGCTGCAGGCCTGTTTCAATCAACTCTTTGGCGTTTTGGCGATTGCCACGCACGGCGAAATCGAGAGCCGTCAGGCCCAACTGGTTTTTGACATTCAAATCGGCACCGGCCTGGATCAAGACCTTGACCGCTTCAGGGCTGCCGTACATGGCCGCCATCATCAAGGGCGTGCTGCCGTTGGGCGATTCAGCGTCGATGTACGCGCTGTTTTCGAGCAAATATTCAATCACGGCCACTTGACCCGTGGATGCGGCGTAATGCAAAGGTGTCCAGCCGGGTTTGTTCACATCGGCGTCGAGTTCGACCAACTGCTTGACCAAGGGCAAATAGCCCTTGAGTGCAGCCAACATCAAAACGCTTTCATCCTTGTCGTTGCGGACTTCGACTTTGACTTTGGGCCAGCCAAGCAACAACGTTGCGACCTTGGGCGAAGGCTCGCGCACAGCCAGCATCAGGCCAGAATGACCTGCCGGATTGACGGTGTTCGGGTCAAACCCGCGTTGCAGCAAAGCCTGAACAGTCCTGACATCGTCGAACTGAACGGCTTTGAAATAATCTTCGTAAGAACCTGCCCAGGAAGACAGGTTAAGAAAAATAAATCCAATTAAAACAACAACTTTTTTAATTAAATGAATCTTTAACATGAGGTTTTAGAGGGCTGTTTTGGCGAACAAATTCAAGAAATTGCGAGTCGTCAATTCGCCAATCGCCTCCGAAGTCGAGCCGCGCAGCTCACCCAATAACTTGGCCACATACGGCACATAAGACGGGTTGTTCAGCTTGCCTCGGTAAGGCACAGGAGCCAAATAGGGGCTGTCGGTCTCGATCAGCAGGCGGTCATCGGGTACAAATTTGGCCACCTCACGCAGATCAGCAGCGGTCTTGAAGGTCAAGATGCCCGACAAAGAGATGTAAAACCCCAAGTCCAAAGCCGCCTTGGCCACTTGCATGCTTTCGGTAAAGCAGTGAAAAACACCCCCGGCCGAACCGGCGCCACCTGACTCGCCCTCTTCTTTCAGGATGGCAATGGTGTCATCCGACGCTTGGCGGGTGTGAATGACCAAGGGCAAGCCGGTTTGACGCGCAGCCCGAATGTGGGTGCGAAACCGCTCACGCTGCCATTCCATGTCCGCGATGGTGCGCCCGCCTTTGCGCTCGTCCATCTGGTAATAGTCGAGCCCCGTCTCGCCAATGGCCACCACCTTGGCCCGCGCCGCACCATCGAGCAGGTCTTGCAAACTGGGCTCGCGCACGCCTTCGTTGTCGGGGTGCACGCCCACCGTCGCCCACATGTTGTCGTGCGCCATGGCCAAGCCGTGCACACTGTCAAAGTCTTCCATCGTGGTGCAAATGCACAGGGCACGGGTCACTTGGGCGGCTTCCATGGCCTGCTGGATGCTGTCCAGCTGGCTCATCAGCTCTGGAAAATTGAGGTGGCAATGGGAATCGGTGTACATCGTTCAGCCCTTGGACAGCAGGGTTTGTTGGGCATCGGCGGTCAGCGCTTCGAGCATCAGACCGGCATTGAAGGGGTGCTCGGCGGTGCGGGCCGATTGCATCAGGCGCTTGAACCAATCGGTCAAGCCCGTGACCGATGCCGAGGTGGCGGGCAACTGGGCAGCATCAAAAAAGCGCGGCGCAGCACCGGATTGGCGCAACACCAGGTCGTGACAAAGCTTTTGCAAAGCGTCAATGGCCTGAGCGGGGCTCATGTCGGCCAAATGCCTCGCATCGCCTTGGCGCATGGCTTTGGGCAACGCTGCCCACCATTCGGGGGACAAACCCGATTCGGCCTGCCGCAACACATCGGTCGGTCTGCCACCTGCGCTGCGCAGCAAAGCCTGCGCCACAGGCGCTTGCACGCCCTGCCCTGTGAGCCATGACAGCGCTTCGTCGGCTTCTGGCCACTTCATGGTGTGGGCCAGGCAGCGGCTGCGGATGGTGGGCAGCAGCATGTGGCTGGCTTCGGTGGCCAGCACAAAGCGCACATCGCCCGGTGGCTCTTCGAGTGTTTTGAGCAAGGCATTCGCCGTGATGGTGTTCATCCGCTCGGCCGGAAAGACCAGCACCGCTTTACCGCGCCCTCGGGCGTCGGTGCGCTGCGAAAACTCCACCGCATCGCGCATCGCGTCCACACGGATTTCTTTGCTGGGCTTGCGGGATTTTTTGTCGATCTCGTCTTGCGCTTTTTCAGACAAGGGCCAGCCCAACTCGATCATCACCGTCTCGGGCATCAGCACAGCCAAGTCGGCGTGGGTGTGCACAGCAATGGCGTGGCAACTGGGGCAATCGCCACAAGCGCCTTGAGGCGTGGGCTTTTCGCACAACCAAGCCGACACCAAAGCCAGCGCCAAATCGTATTGGCCCAAGCCCGACGGGCCTTGCAGCAACCAAGCATGCCCGCGCTGGGCCAGCAAATCGGTGGCTTGGCGGGCGATCCAAGGGGCGTTCAAGGTGGCGCTCATGGGGCAGCCCGATTCAGCCATGCGCCGACCACACGGCTCACGTCAGCCCCGACCGCCTCGATGGACTGGGCGGCATCGATCCGGGAAAAACGGGCCGGCATTTCGGTTTGGCGTTGGGCATAGCCCGCACGCACAGCGGCAAAGAAGTCAGCGGGCTGCGCTTCGAACTTGTCAGGCACACGCGCCGAGGCCAAGCGCTGGGCGGCGATCTGGGGGTCTAGGTCGAACCAGACCGTCAAATCCGGCTGGCGCAAAGCCCCATCGGGCAAAGCCTGCACCATGCGTTCGAGTTGGGCCAGCACCTGCCAGTCGAAGCCTCGCCCACCGCCTTGGTAGGCAAAGGTGGCATCGGTGAAACGGTCACACAAGACCGCATCGCCTCGGGCCAGCGCGGGCTCTATCACCTGCACCAAGTGCTCTCGGCGGGCGGCAAACATCAACAGCGCTTCGGTCAGCGCGTCCATAGGTTCGTGCAACACCAATTCGCGCAGCTTTTCGGACACAGGGGTGCCGCCGGGTTCGCGGGTGAGCACCACCGCCCTGCCCGCTTCCCGGAACAGCTGGGCCACGCGCTCAATGTGTGTGGATTTGCCCGCACCGTCGATGCCCTCAAAACTGATGAATGTGCCGCGTGTCATATAGGTGTGATGTGAATATTCGATTGTCGCTGAAGCCGCGCAAGGGCCAAACGAGGAATTGAGCCTGTCTGCCCGGCGGGCTGCGTCATTGTCCGCGCTGGTAGCGGTTGACGGCCCGGTTGTGTTCATCCAGCGTGGCGCTGAAGTGGCTGCTGCCATCGCCCTTGGCCACAAAGTACAGGGCCTGCGTTTTGGCCGGTTGCACCGCGGCGAGCAAAGCAGCTTTGCCGGGCATCGCAATAGGCGTGGGTGGCAAACCGGCGCGCGTGTAGGTGTTCCAGGGCGTGTCGGAGGTCAAGTGGCCGCGGCGCAAGTTGCCGTCAAAGGCTTCGCCTAAGCCATAAATCACCGTCGGGTCGGTCTGCAATCGCATGCCAATGCGCAGTCGGTTATTGAATACGCCCGAAATCAAAGGGCGGTCAGCGCCTTTGCCGGTTTCTTTTTCGACGATGCTGGCCAACGTCAGGGCTTCTTCGGGCGACTTGACCGACACACCGGCTTGCCGGGCATCCCAGGCGTGTTGCAGTTGCTTGTCCATGGACTTCATGGCGCGTTGCAAAACAGCCAAATCGCTGCTGCCTTTGGCATAGGCATAGGTGTCCGGGTAAAAACGCCCTTCTGGGGCCACGCCTGGGCGACCGAGTTGCGCCATCACAGCCTCATCGGCCAAGCTGCGGCTGTCGGGCTTGAGGTGCTCGGCCTTGGCCAATACCTGACGCACTTGTCGCCAGTTCCAGCCTTCCACAATCGTCACGGTGCGCAAGCTTTCTTCGCCCCGCACCAGCATGTTCAGCAGGCCTTGGGGCGTGGTGCCCGGCGCAATTTCGTAGCTGCCCGCCCGCATTTGGCGCGACTGACCCGACAGGCGAAACCAGGCGTAAAGCAAGGTGGGCGAGGTCTGCGCACCGGCATCGGCCGCGGCCTGAGCAATCGCTTTGGGCGATGTGCCTGGCTCGATGGACAAATCCAGCGCGGCTTGGCGCGTGTTCAGCGGCTGTTGAAGCCACCAAAAAGCCCCGGCGCCCAGGCCCAGCACAATCACCAGCAGGCTTGTCAGTAACTTCATCAAGCCTTTGAGCACGGCCATGTCCTTTGTTCGGGGGGTAAAACGTGGGGGGATGATAATTCACGTCCTTGCCAGACGACCGAGCCGCTACATGAACACCCCTGCAAACACCAGCCCCGCCCACCACCTGGCCTTGAACGGCGTCAGCGCCCTGCCCCATTGGGGCGTGATTCAGGCCCAGGGCGAAGACGCTGCCGATTTTTTGCACAAGCAATTGAGCAACGATGTCCTGCTCTTGCCCGTGGGTCAATCGCGTTTGGCGGCTTTTTGCTCGGCCAAGGGCCGCATGCAGGCCAGTTTGATCGTCGTCAAAACCGCGCCCGACACGATTTTGTTGGTCTTGAGCCTCGACTTGTTGGCCCAGACCCTCAAGCGCTTGTCCATGTTTGTGCTGCGTGCCAAAGTCAAAATGACCGATGCCACAGGCCAATGGCAATTGCGCGGTTTGCTGGGCGACCGCGCCAAGGTGCTGCTGGGCGATGCCGCACCGTGGCACACCGTTGAGATGGCGGGTGCCTATGCCGTGGCCTTGTACCCGTCTGTGCTGAGCAACGTCCAAGTGCCTCGCGCCTTGTGGCTGGCACCAATCAGCAAGGCACTGCCTGAAGGCCCCGAATTGTCCAGCGAAGTCTGGCAATGGGCTGAAGTGATGAGCGGCGTGACGCTGCTCACCCAGCCCGTGTTCGAGGCCTTTGTGCCGCAAATGCTCAATTACGAATCGGTGGGCGGTGTCAACTTCAAAAAAGGCTGCTACCCCGGCCAAGAAGTGGTGGCCCGCAGCCAGTTTCGCGGCACGCTCAAGCGCCGTACAGCACTGGTGCACAGCCCCGTGTCACTGACGCCCGGACAAGACGTTTTCACCCCGGCCGACCCAGAGCAAGCTTGCGCCACGGTGGTGCTGAGCGCAGCTCGGCCCGATGGCCAAGGTTTTGATGCGCTGGTGAGCGGCACGCTCGAGAGCATGCAAAAAGGCTGGCATGCGGGCACGGCCGAAGGCGCGGCCTTGGAATTGTTGCCCTTGCCCTACGCCTTGCTTGCAGACATCTAAGTGGCTCAGCTAAGTGGCCCAGCTGGCGCCAACCTTGCTGACGACTTCAGCGATTGGCGTCTGCGAGGCGTCAAGTCCTGAAGGGTCAGTGCCAGGACCGTCAGCTCAATTCACGCACCATCTCGATGTGAGCAATCCCCGCTTCTTCAAAAACCGCGCCATGCGGCCTAAATCCTGAGCGTTTGTAAAAGCCTTCTGCGCTGCACTGCGCGTGCAAAACGACTTGGGTATCGCCCCGGTCTTTGGCCGCATTCATCAGGGCTTGCAGCACACGGTGGCCCAAATCGCTGCCGCGCATTTGTTTTTTTACAGCCATGCGGCCAATGCGGGCCACACCAGGGGCGTGTTGCAACAAGCGGCCTGTGGCCAATGGCATGCCCATTCGGTTCAGGGCCACGGCGTGCAAGGCGGTGTTGTCGGCGTGGTCCCACTCCAATTCGGCAGGCACCTTTTGCTCGTGTACAAACACCTCGGTGCGCAGCGGGCTGGCATGTTTCTGAAAGTCGTGCCACGACCCCACATGCACTTGCACCATGTCTTCGCCACGCTCAAAGCCTTCGAGCATGTCGCGCAGCGGGGCCGGAATGGGCTGGCTTTTTTTGGCCACCGGGTCGGCGTACACATAGACCAGCTCGCTGGTGATCAGCAGTTCATCGCCCCTAAAAATCGCTCCCGCAAAGTTCATGGACGAGTTGCCGATGCGGTCGCAGCGCATGCACACCTCCAAAAAATCGTCCATCTCTGCGCTGGCGTGGTATTCGACGCTGGCCTTTTTGACGAACAAATCACCACCCAATTGGTGCATGGTGTCGGCGTAAGGCATGGCCAGTTGCCGCCAATAGTCGGTCACGGCGGTGTCGAAATACATGAGGTAGTGACCGTTGAACACGATTTTTTGCATGTCAACTTCGACCCAGCGCACGCGCATGCGGTGAGAAAAACGGAAATCTTGGCGTTTCATCGGTTCAACTTTCAAAAGCGTGTTTCAGGGCCCTGCCCGCATCAGCATGCGCTTGCAGGGCGTCGGGAATGGCGCGGCCCATGGTGATGAACCCATGCACCACGCCTTTGTAAATTTCAAGGTCGACCGGCACACCCGCCATGCGCAAGGTGTCGGCGTATTGCACGCCCTCGTCCACCAGCGGATCGCATTCGGCCAAACCGATCCAGGTGGGTGCCAGGCCACTGTGGTCGGGGGCGTTACCGGGGGCAAAGCGCCAGTCGTCGCGGTCGGCTTTGTCGATATAGCCGTCAAAAAACCAGTCGATGGTCTCTTTGTCGAGCATGAAACCGTCGGCAAATGTGTGGTGCGAGGCCGTGTCTTGCCGCCCGCCGCAGCCTGGATAAAACAACAACTGCAAAGCCAGTTTCAAGCCCGCATCGCGGGCCATCAAGGCGCACACGGCGCTGAGCGTGCCGCCTGCGCTGTCGCCGCCCACGGCCAGGCGAGTGCCGTCCAAACCCAGGGTCTGGCCGTTTTGATGCAACCAGTTCAGCGCATCCCAGCTGTCGTGCACCGCAGTCGGAAATCGGTGCTCCGGCGCCAGACGGTAGTCCAGCGAAACCACAGCGCAGTGCCCGTGGCGTGAGAGCTGGCGGCACAGCACATCGTGGGTCGTCAGGCTGCCCACGGTGAAGCCTCCGCCGTGGATGTACAGCAACACAGGCAAAGCAGACTCGCCAGTCACTTGTTTGGGGGCGTAAAGCCGGGCGGGCATGGCATGCCCATCGCGGGCCAACAGGGCAATGTCTTCCACACGATCGACGTGCGGTGCGGGTTGCAGGTCCAGCATGGGCCCGCCGATGTCGTAAAAAGCACGGGCTTGAGCAGGCGTCATGGCGGTCATGGGCGGACGACCTGCGCGGTGTACCCGTTCGATCAGGCTGCGTGTGGCGGCGTTCAACAGGGCGCGGGGGTTGGTGTGGTGGCTGCTCATGGGCAAAAAGATCGACAGGGCCGTGGGTGGTGAGATCGGTTCAAACAGCAAAAGTGGCAAGTGAGAAAGGCCAGGGCCAACAAGGGTGACAGCACCTGGATGCCCAAAGGCCATTCCTGCCTCAAAATGGGCTTTGATCGTACAACGCCCTGCCGCCCCAGGTCTGTCACCTGGTCGTTGTTGGGCGCAACAGTTTGGAGTATTGCCCCATGTCCTTCATCAATTACGTCACCCAGATCCAGATCGACTTTGGCGCAGTCAAGCTGCTGCAAGCCGAATGCGAACGCGTGGGGATCCACAAACCCTTGATCGTGACCGACGCTGGCGTCAAGGCCGCTGGCGTGTTGCAAAAAGCACTCGATGCCCTGCCCGGTTTGCCGGTCACGGTGTTTGACCAGACCCCGTCCAACCCAACCGAATCGGCGGTTCGCGCCGCAGCGGCCATGTACTCAGAACACGGTTGCGACGGCTTGATCGCGGTGGGCGGAGGCTCGGCGATTGACTGCGCCAAGGGCGTGGCCATTGCCGTAAGCCACGAAGGTCCGCTCAAAACCTACGCCACCATCGAAGGCGGTTCGCTCAAAATCACCGACCGAGTGGCCCCCATCATCGCCGTGCCCACCACCAGCGGCACCGGCAGCGAAGTGGCCCGGGGCGCGATTTTGATCCTGGACGACGGTCGCAAAGTGGGTTTTCACAGTTGGTTCATCGTGCCCAAAGCCGCCATTTGCGATCCCGAACTGACCTTCGGACTGCCGCCCATGCTGACCGCCGCCACCGGCATGGACGCCGTAGCGCACTGCATGGAAACCTTCATGGCCGCGCCCTTCAACCCGCCCGCTGACGGCATTGCGCTGGATGGCTTGGCCAGAGCTTGGGCCCACATCGAACGTGCCACCACCAACGGCCAGGACCGCGAAGCGCGTTTGAACATGATGAGCGCCAGCATGCAAGGTGCCATGGCCTTCCAAAAAGGGCTGGGCTGCGTGCACTCGCTGAGCCACAGCCTCGGTGGCGTGAACCCACGCTTGCACCACGGCACCTTGAACGCCATGTTTTTGCCGGCCGTGGTGCGTTTCAACGCAGCGGCCGAGTCGGTGCAAAAAGACAATCGCCTGAACCGCATGGCTCAGGCCATGGGCCTGCAAAGCGGCTCGGACATCCCCGACGCCATCCGCGACATGTGTGCTCGGCTGGGCTTGCCCACCGGCTTGGGCGCGATGGGTGTGACCGAAGGGCAGTTTGAAGCGGTCATCACCGGGGCATTGGCCGACCACTGCCACAAGACCAACCCGCGCATTGCTTCGGCAGACGAATACCGGGACATGCTGTTGACAAGCCTGTGAGGGCCAACGGGGCCTGGTCAGGTCTTACTTATTTGAGAAGCTTCACCCCTGCGGGTGAGTGTCAGCGCGCTGAAAATGCCCGAAAAGAACGGGTTTTCAACCGGGCTTTGGCCTTCTCCCTGGCCTGTGCTTTGGCCAAATGCCCTCGCGCTGCAGCATCCCACGCCGAGCGAGCCCAACGCACGGCCTCGGTGGGATCGTCAAATACCGCATCGGGCGCAGACCAGTAAGACAAAGCAATCTCTTTGCCCTTCATGGGGTAGGTGAAGGGCGTGAGGCCCAGGGCCTCAAATTCAGGGCGGTTTTGCGCATCGGCTTTCAAGAACAGCTGCTGGTTCATGACGATGGCAAACATCAGCCCCTCGTGGTACAGGCCATGTCCGCCAAACATGCGCCGGGCAGACACGGTGCCCCAGCCTTCGAGCAGCTCTTGCACAAAAGGAATGAAGTCGCTCATGCAAGAGGCGGTTTCAAGGCGGTTTCAAGGCGCGTCGTGGCTGGGCATCTTGGCACCCACATGGATTTCGCCCCGCGCTTCGGCCAGCACCACTTGCCGTTGGCGTTCGGCCAGCTTTTCTTTTTGCTCGGGTGTGCGCTGGTCATGGCAGTGCTCGCAGCTGACGCCCAAAACATAGTGTGGCGACAACTTGTCTTGTTCGCTCAGCGGCCAGCGGCAAGAGCGGCACAGATCATGGCTGCCCATGCCCAAACCGTGGCCTACGCTCACGCGCTCATCAAATACAAAGCACTCGCCTTCCCAAATGCTTTGCTCGGGCGGAATTTCTTCCAAATACTTGAGGATGCCGCCTTCGAGGTGGAACACCTCATCAAAGCCGCGCATTTTCATGAGCGCGGTGGATTTTTCGCAGCGGATACCGCCTGTGCAAAACATGGCCACCTTGGTCTTTTTGGCGGCGTCGCCCTGCAAATGCGGCTGCGCGTCCAGCCAGGCGGGCAGTTGCACAAAGTTCTTGATGTTCGGGTTGACCGCGCCCTTGAAGGTGCCAATCGCCACCTCATAGTCGTTGCGCGTGTCGATGACGACCACGTCCGGGTCGGCCAGCAAGGCGTTCCAGTCAGCGGGTTTGACGTACTGGCCCACGGTCTTGTTGGGGTCGAGCTCGGGCACGCGCAAGGTGACGATCTCTTTTTTGAGCTTGACCTTCATGCGGGTGAACGGCGGCTTGGGACTCCACGACTCCTTGTGCACCAAGCTGGCCAGGCGCGGATCGGCACGCAAAAATGCCAACACCGTGCGTATGCCAACTTCGGGCCCGGCGATCGTTCCGTTGATGCCCTCGTGCGCCAAAAGCAAGGTGCCTTTGACCTCGTTGGC
>JAGNWH010000078.1:0-9773 GCA_017986055.1 Limnohabitans sp.
TGTGACAAGGTCACATCAGGTCAACGTGCGTCGGGCAACTCGATCTTGACTTCCAGCACTTCCAGGTTGTCCTGACGTTCCAGGTTCACCTTGATGTCATCCGGATTGATCTTGATGTATTTGCTGATGACGGCGACCAGCTCGCGTTGCAAATCAGGCAGGTAATCGGGCTCAGCGGCATTGCGACCACTGCGCTCGTGCGCCAAGATGATTTGCAGGCGTTCTTTGGCTACGCTGGCGGTTTTCTTCTTTTCGCCCAAGAGGAAGGAAAGAAACGACATGGTTCACTTGCCTCCGAACATGCGTTTGAAAAAACCGGGCTTCACGGCTTCAGTGAAACGCATGGGTTTGTCTTCACCCAAAAAGCGGTCAATCACGTCTTTGTAAGCCTCGGACACATCGCTTTCAGCCATGTGAATGGCAGGTGTCCCTTGGTTAGACGCTTGCAAAACGTTGTCGCTTTCAGGGATCACACCCAGCAATTTGATGCGCAAGATATCTTGAATGTCTTGCAGCGACAGCATCTGGCCGTCCTCGACCCGGTTCGGGTTGTAACGCGTGATCAGCAAATGCTCTTTGATGGGCTCAAGGCCTTCAATGGCGCGTTTGGTCTTGCTGCCCAGCATGCCCAAAATGCGGTCAGAGTCGCGCACCGAAGACACTTCAGGGTTGGTCACCACCAAAGCCTCGTCGGCAAAGTGCATGGCCATCAAAGCGCCAGTTTCAATGCCCGCAGGTGAATCGCAGACGATGTACTCAAAACCCATGTCGTTCAGGTCTTTGAGCACTTTTTCAACGCCTTCTTGCGACAAAGCATCTTTGTCGCGGGTCTGCGATGCCGCCAACACAAACAGGTTGGAACACTGTTTGTCCTTGATCAAGGCCTGGTTCAGGTTGGCTTCGCCCTGGATCACATTGATCAGGTCATACACCACACGGCGCTCACAGCCCATGATCAGGTCCAGGTTGCGCAGGCCCACATCAAAGTCGATGACGGCGGTCTTGAAGCCTTTGAGCGCCAGGCCAGTGGCGAAACTGGCGCTGGTCGTGGTTTTGCCCACGCCGCCTTTGCCAGAAGTCACAACAACGATTTTTGCCATGGGATTTTCTTTCTTTGACAAGATATCAATATTAATTCAATGATCAGAGCTTCAACGGCGACACCAACAACTTGTCACCCTCTGGACCTGATTGCAGAGAAACTTGGGCGGCTTGCCCCCAAACGTCTTTGGGCAATGCATTTTCGCTGGTGCGGTAAATGCCAGCGATGGAAATCAATTCAGGCTCCATGGCCTGCGCAAAGATGCGTGCCTCTGTGTTGCCACGTGCGCCTGCGATGGCCTTGCCACGCAAAGCAGCATAAATGTGAATATTGCCATCGGCAATCACTTCTGCGCCCGCATTCACGATGGCCAAAACAATCAGATCACGCCCTTTGGCATACACCTGCTGACCTGAACGCAATGGTTTGTCGATCACCATCGGGCCCAATGCGGCAGAAGGTGCGGTGGGTGTGGTCACTGGTTCAGGCTTAGGTGACTCTTGCACAACCGCAGCAAGCTGCACAGAACGCCGAATGCGCGCATCACTGGCATCGACCAAGCCCAAGGCCTTGGCTTGCTCCAAAAGAGGCCCTTGAGCGCCTTTAATGGCCAAAGGCCACAAAGCTTGTTCACGCAAAAGGGGGAGCAAGCTGGAAAGATCAATTGAAGCGTCGTTTTCTTCCAAATTCAAAAAACTGACATCAATGATCACAGGATCCTGGTCAAAAAACCCGGGACTGTCATCCAGTTGTTGCTTCAAAGACTGCGAAATGGCCTGTATGTCTGTGGTTTTGAGTACCAAGGCGACCAAAGACAAATCAGCGCTTTTGATGTCGTAACAGTTTGAAAGAGGTGCTTCTGAAACGATCGCCATGGTGCCATCAGGGGGAAGAAAGGAGCAAATCTTAACAGCGCAGTTGTTCTTTGTTCTTTCTCTATAGATTTATATCTTTAAATAGTGGTAGTAGATAAGGAAGCCACTTGTGTGTGGACAAGCTGTTTTTTCTCAGCAATGACAACAACTTGCGTCGCATGTGAAGGTGTGCACTGCAGCGCTTTTTTGGTGTTTTGCCAAAATGAACAACTTTTAGATCAGACCTCAAGCTGTGGATAACCTAGGGTTTGTTATTTTTTTATCCACAGGCTTATCCAGAACAGGATGTCATGTTTCGAGCAGCCATTGGATGACGCCTTTGGCCACGAAACCCAGCATGCCAAATGCCAGTCCCAGAAAAATAACAAATGTGCCAAATTTCCCGGCTTTGGATTCCCACGCCAATTGACCAATGATGAACAGCATGTAGAGCATGAAAGCTCCGACACCGATCGTCAGGCCAAACCAGGCGAATTGTTCTTCGTTGAAGCCCAACATCACCGTTCACCTTGCTCGGTGATGCGTTCTTCCAGATCAGAGACATCCACAAGGTGCCGATAAGCATGCCAGCTGCCATGCCCCAGCATGGGAATGACCAGGATGAGGCCCAAAAAGAGTGAAAAAATGCCCAGCATGCAAAAGCCAATGATCAAAAAAGCCCACAAAGTCATCTGCAAAGGGTGGGTCAGCACGGTTTTCCAGCTTGTCAGTACCGCTTGCAACACGGTGACTCGGCGGTCCAACAACAAGGGCATGGACACCACACTGGAGGCAAACACGGGCACGGCCATCATGCCGCCCAGGCCGATCCAAAGTTCAAATAAATAGCCTTCTTTGGCCAACACCACATGGCGTATGAAGTCGACAGGCGTGTGAATGGGGCTGGGTGCCAACAGGGTGATCAGGGCGGCTGAGGTGATGACCCAGCCAGTGGCAGCCAGGCCCAGTAACAAGCCAAAGCGAATCAGGCTCCAGTAGCTGTCAGGTTGGTGTTGCAAGCGCATTTGCCACTGCGTCCAGGTTTGCACCAGCAAATCAAAATCGACCTTTTCCCCTCGTTCCATGGCGCGACTCATGGCATACAGGCTGGTGGCCAGCACGGGTGCCACCACCATGAAACCCGACAAATAACCCACCAACAACCAAAATTGGTCGTGCGCCAGTAAAGCGATAAAGCCACCGAAACCGGCCAGCACAAGGCCGTGCATGGTGCTCAGCAAAGGCGCTCGAGCCATGTCCTTGAACCCCAAGGCCAACCATTGCATGGGCTGATCGGCTGCGATGGGCCGAATGGGCGGTAAAAAAACGCCAGAGCGTGTCTGTGTGGCATCGGAATGGAATTTTTGAGGCATGCACAAAGCTTAACCAGACAAGGCGGCCTGCACCTTGATGTGGGTCAAGTCTAAAAGTGCAACAAAAAGGCCGCTCATGGAGCGGCCTGGTGCTTATGACAAGTCGGGCTTGCCAGTGTTGTCAATGTTGGCCGTGGTGCCCGCCATGCTCCTTGCCACCGCGCATGCCTTCACCCATTTTTTTCATGCCGCGTGCGGTTTCTGCATCGAACACTTTCTTTTGTGTGTCGCTTAACGCGGCATAAAAGGTTTTGGTGGCGTTGGCGTGCTTTTGCATTTGTGCATCGCGTTGACCTTTATGGGCTTGCATTTGGTCGATGCGCTCAGGAGTCGTCATTTTTTCCATGGCGGCCCGGTCAGGATGCGCCATGGGCTGAGTGGGGGGCTGCATGGCTTGTTCGAAAGCAGTCCAAGCAGATGCTTGACCGGCTTCGAGTTTCAGTTTGCCTTTCAAATCGGCCAAGTGTTTGGCATGGCGTTCGCCCATTTTGGCGTGCATTTTGTCCATGCGTTCAGCGCGGGGGTTGTTGGTTTTGATCTCAGGGGCGGTTTGCGCCAAGGTCAAACCGCTCAGGCCAGCCAACAAACTGGCAGCAATCAAGGTGGTACGAATCGATTTCATGGAAAACATCCTTTCAGTGATGGGATGTCGTCAGTGTGCGTGGCCTGTGTTGCTGCGCAGTGCGGTTTATGCAGTGATTTGTAAAGACAGATGAAGCTTTGTGCCGTGGGCTGATTTGTCAGGCCAAAAAAACCCCCGATCCAGTCGGGGGTGAGCCTGTTTCGGAAACAGGGTGCCGAGTCAGAACGGATAAGTCAGACGTTGCGGTTTTTGCAAGTGTTAATGCCCAGCAAGCTGTAAGGTGGACACCAGCCCATCAGTCCTGTGGCAAGTGGTACCAAGCCCAACCAACCCCACCAGCCAACGGTGCTGGTGGCAGCCAATGCGATCAGAACCAGTCCTGCAAGGATGCGGATGATGCGTTCGATACTGCCGATATTTTTGTTCATGGTGAGTTCTCCCTTGGGTTAAAAAATCAGGTGATGACGCGGTAGCCTTCATCGGCAACCGCCTTGGCGAGCGCAGCGCGGGGTTGGTCAGATTCAACTTGCACTTTGTTTTGTGTGCGGTCAATCGTGACTTTGGCTTGGGCATCCAGTGCCAACAATGCCTTGGTCACGGCCTTTTCGCAGTGGCCACATGTCATGCCTTCAACGGTGAAAATCTGGTTCATGATGTACCTTTCAGACAAGCCCTCAGGGGTTTGTTGAAGCATAGTTCAAAACAAATCGCACAACATGACACAGATCAAGACCGAACCCGTTGCCAGCAACACCGTGATGGACATCGGCATTGGTGGCATGACCTGCGCCTCGTGTGTGGCACGGGTCGAAAAAGCACTCAACAAAGTGCCCGGCGTGGCGTCGGCCTCGGTCAATCTGGCCACCGAAACAGCACGCATTGTCGTAACCGATCCGGCGTTGACCGACGCCCGCTTGCGCCGAGTGGTGC
Source organism: Limnohabitans sp. (assembly GCA_017986055.1). GTDB lineage: Bacteria > Pseudomonadota > Gammaproteobacteria > Burkholderiales > Burkholderiaceae_C > Limnohabitans_A. The sequence continues at coordinate 4,783 of JAGNWH010000078.1, forward strand.
GCGATGCCGGTTACGAACCCCGTTCAGTGGAAGCAGCCGAGGCGCAGGCCAACAACAACTCGCCTTGGACAGGTTTTGCGCCCGTGGGCTTTGGTTTGGTGTTGTCCGCGCCTTTGGTGCTGCCCATGTTGGGCGATCTGTGGGGCCAGCACTGGATGCTGCCCGCTTGGGTGCAGTTTGCGTTGGCCACGCCCGTGCAATTCATTTTGGGCGCGCGTTTTTACAAAGCAGGCTGGCACGCCCTCAAGGCTTTGACCGGCAATATGGACTTGCTGGTGTCTTTGGGCACCACGGCGGGATGGTTGTTGTCGGTGTGGCTGTGGCTGACTGCGCATGAAGGTCACACACCCCATTTGTATTTCGAAGGCTCGGCCGTGGTCATCACTTTGGTGTTGCTGGGCAAGTGGCTCGAAGCCCGAGCCAAGCGGCAAACCACCGAAGCCATTCGCGCCTTGCACGCGTTGCGGCCCGACAAGGCGCATTGGATCAGCGAAGACGGCGAAGTCGATGTGCCGGTGGACGAAATTTTGAAGGGCGATCTGATCGTGGTGCGGCCAGGCGAGCGTTTTCCACTTGATGGCGAACTGATTGAAGGCCAGACGCAGGTCGATGAGTCGATGCTGACAGGAGAGCCTTTGCCCGTGTCCAAAACCGCAGGCGCACAGCTCACCGGGGGATCGATCAACGGTGACGGACGCGTGTTGATGCGCGTGACGGCGGTGGGCCATGAGACGGTGCTCTCACACATCATCCGATTGGTCGAGGATGCGCAAGCCGCCAAAGCACCGATTCAGCGGCTGGTTGACAAAGTGGCTGAAATCTTTGTGCCTGTGGTGCTGTTGGTGGCGCTGGTCACCTTGGGCGTTTGGATGCTGCAAGGCGCGCAATTTGAAACCGCCTTGATCCACGCAGTGGCGGTACTGGTGATTGCTTGCCCGTGCGCGCTGGGCCTGGCCACGCCTGTGGCCATCATGGCGGGCACGGGTGTGGCGGCCAAACACGGCATTTTGATCAAAGACGCGCAGGCGCTCGAGATGGCCCACCGCGTGCAAACAGTGGCCTTTGACAAAACCGGCACGCTCACGGTGGGGCAACCACGGCTGACACACCAAGTACCCGCCCCGGGGCAAGACGAAAGCATCGCCCTGCACTGGGCTGCCTGCGTGCAAAGCGGCAGCGAACACCCGCTGGCCCGTGCCGTTTTAGCGGCAGCGCAAGCTCAAACACAGGCACAAGGTCTGAAGTTGTTGACCCCTGCCGACTTGGCCGCTGTGCCGGGTCGGGGTGTGCAGGCCACAGTCGATGGGCACCACTTGCTTTTAGGCAGTCTGCGGTGGCTGCAGCAAGAAGGCCTGGACACCGCTTTGTGGGCCAGCGAGGTGGCCACCTTGCAAGCGCAAGGCGCTACTTTGTCCGCATTGGCCGAACGCACCGCTGCGGGTGTGCAAGGCCTGCTGCTGCTGGCCTTTGGCGACGAGCCCAAGGTGGGCGCTGCCGAGGCCCTTCTGGCGTTGCGCGGGCGCGGCTTGAAACTGGTGATGATCTCCGGCGACAACCAAGCCGCCGCCGAAGCCATGGCGCGTCGTTTGGGTTTGCGCCCCGAAGAGGGCGAAGTGCTGGCCGACGTGTTGCCCGGCGACAAGGCTGCGCAGGTGCAAAAACTGCGCGAGGGCGGGCGCATCGTGGCCATGGTCGGCGATGGTGTGAACGATGCCCCGGCGCTGGCTGCCGCTGATGTGGGCATGGCCATGGGCAATGGCACCGACGTGGCCATGCACGCGGCGGGCATCACCCTCATGCGCGGCGATGTGGCATTGGTGGGCGCTGCGCTCGACATCTCGGCCCGCACCGTGGCCAAGATCAGGCAAAACCTGTTTTGGGCCTTTGCCTACAACGTGGCGGGCATACCGCTGGCGGCGCTGGGCTATCTGAACCCGGTGATTGCCGGGGGGGCCATGGCGCTGAGCTCGGTGAGTGTGATGGCCAATGCCCTGCTGCTCAAGCGCTGGAAACCCTGAGCATGGGATGCACACAGACGGCTCGTTGAGTTTGCGGCAGGCAAGCCCTTCGGCCAAATGTGAGCAGGGCCAGATCACCTGTTTTTGACATTCGTCATGGTGCGTTTGTGCACAAACCGGCAGACTGAATCCATTCAGAACCCGGAGGTTGTTTTCATGACACAGCACAGTGCGCTTCAAATCATTCGAGACGAACACGCCTCATTGGCGGCCATGCTCCAGTCCATGCGCATGATGGTCAAGCGCGGTCCTGCAGAAGATCGGCGTAACTTTTTTGACGTCGTGCGCGGCATGCTGTTTTACATCGACGAATTTCCAGAGCGCTTGCATCACCCTAAAGAATCCAACCTGTTGTTTCCCAAAGTCGTGAAGCTGGCCCCCAAAGTGATGGGGGCCATTGACAAGCTGGAACGCGATCACATGGCCAGTGAAAAAGCCGCTCGCGACATGCAGCATTTGCTGCTGGCTTGGGAGCTGCTGGGGGCAGGCCGCCGCCAGGCATTTGAAGAAGCGTTTGAAAAATACGTCAACTTTTATCTGGAGCACATGAACCTGGAAGAAACAGTGATCCTGCCCGAGGCAGAGCGGTGTTTTTCAGAAGACGATTGGCGTGTGCTGAATGCGGCGTTTGCAGAAAACGCCGATCCTCTTACAGGGCATTACCCGCCTGCTCAGGAATACGAAAAACTTTTCAGCTTGATCGTGACCCGCGCACCTTCACCGATTGGTTTGGGTTGAGGTGCTGCGCGCAACTGTCAGGGCGGTGACAAATGCGGGTAATCGGTGTAGCCCGCGTCCCCTCCGCCGTAAAACGTGGCGCGGTCTGCTGTGTTGAACGGCCCGCCCTGACGCAAGCGCAGACCCAGATCGGGGTTGGCTATAAAGGGTCGGCCGAACGCCAGTAAATCGGCACCTTGCGACAGGGCTTGTTCGGCCAGCGGCAAGTCGTAGCCATTGTTGAGCATCCAGGCGCCTTGGCCACCTGCAGACGCGTAGGCGCGGCGCAGTGCCGCGTAATCAAAAGCAAGGGGCCCTTGCTGGTGGTCACGAGGCCCACCCGTCGATCCTTCGATCACATGCACATAGGCCAGGCCCATCGGGCCCAGCAAACCGGCCACGTGCTCAAACAAGGGCTGAGGCTGTTCATCGCAGGCGTCGTTGGCGGGCGTGACGGGTGACAGGCGGATGCCTGTTCGGTCTCCGCCAATTTCGGCAACCACCGCCGCCATGACTTCGTTCAAAAAACGGGCGCGGTTTTCAACCGTGCCGCCGTAAGCATCCGTTCGCTGGTTGCTGCCAGAGCGCAAAAACTGGTCGATCAGATAACCGTTGGCGGCATGCACCTCGACCCCGTCAAAACCGGCGGCGATGGCGTTGGCCGCAGCGCGGCGGTAATCCTGCACGATGCCGGGCAATTCGCTTGCATCAAGCGCACGAGGGGTTGATGTGTCCATGAACTTGGCCTGGCCATCGACCAGCAACACGGTTTTGGTTTTTGCCGTGATGGCTGACGGCGCCACAGGCGCGGCGCCGCCCGGCTGCAAACTCGTGTGCGACACGCGGCCCACATGCCACAGCTGCATCACGATCTTGCCGCCCTCTGCGTGCACGCCGTCTGTGACCTGTTTCCAAGAAGCGACTTGCGCTTCGCTCCAGATGCCGGGCACATCGGCATAGCCTTGGCCTTGGTGGCTGATGGCCGTGGCCTCGGTGACGATGAGGCCCGCGCCCGTGACCGGGTTGGCGCGTTGGCGGTAATAGGTGGCCATTCGTGCGTTGGCCAGTGCGCCGGGTGCGCGGTTGCGCGTCAAGGGGGCCATCACAATGCGTGAGGCCAAGTGCATGGCACCGACTTGGCAGGGTTCAAACAAAGAGGTCATGTGTGCGGTTCAAACAAAAAAGGACATTGAGGGCCTGTTTCAGTGAGCGTAATCCGGGCTCTCGCGTTGCAACTTTCGCAGCAACGACGGCCAGACAAACGCACCGCCCAGGCCGCCGGTTTGCACGCGTGAGGCATGGGCCACCCCCGTCAGGATTTGCGGGTCCACGGCCGTCAGGTCCGCCGGGCCGGACTGGCCCGCCAGCGCATCCACCTGAATGCGGCAGGTGTTTTCAAACGTGTACATCGACAAGAAAGCATCGGCAATGGTCTTGCCCACCGTCAGCAGGCCGTGGTTGCGCAGCATCAAAAAATTGGCCTCGCCCAGATCGGTTTGCAGCCGCGTTTTTTCGTCGTCGCGAATCGCCACGCCTTCATAGCCGTGATAGGCCAGCGATGCCAGCACAAAGGTGCTTTGCTGACTGATGGGCAGCACACCATGCTGTTGCGCGCTCACGGCCACGCCGGCACGGGTGTGTGTGTGCAGCACGCAGCCCGCATCGGGCCTGGCCTCGTGCACTGCGCTGTGGATCACAAAGCCCGCTGGGTTCACTGGGAAGGGGCTGTCATGCAATTTGTTGCACTGCATGTCCACCTTGACCAGGCTGGAGGCGGTGATCTCGTCAAACATCAGGCCATAGGGATTGATCAGAAACTGGTGCGCATCGCCTGCCACCGAGTGCGGCAGCTTGGCGCTGATGTGGGTGAACACCAGATCGCTCCAGCCATACAGCGCCACCAGCCGGTAGCAAGCTGCGAGGTCCAGGCGCAACTGCCATTCATCGGGGTGAACGCTGTCTTTCAGGGAGGGAATTTCAAACGCCATGAACGTGCTCCGGAGCATAAAAAAGGAAGCTTCAGCTTAACCACAGGCCGCGCAATGGATTGACGTCTTGGTGACTGTGGCGCGCGTGAACGCCCTTTGTGCCATGGCGTCGACCCGCGTCAAAGGGCTTGCAGTTGGGCCTGCGCCGCTTGCAGCACCCTGCGACTCAAGCCATCGAGCAGCACAGAAGCCACACGCGTCTCTTGCCAGTACAGCGGCACGTCCAGTGGGGTGCCGGGCACCAGTTCGGCCAGCGTGCCATTGGCCA
>JAGNWH010000079.1:0-9727 GCA_017986055.1 Limnohabitans sp.
AGATGCCTGCGATCAGGTTCAGGGGCAAAAAGATCGCGGTCAGCGCGGTCAGGGTGCGCATGATGTCGTTGGTCCTGTTGCTCTGCACGTTGAAGTGCATTTGCACAGCGGTCTCGGTGTTGTGCTCTAGCCGGCGCACATGTTGCACCACCCGGTCGATGTGTTCCAGCACGTCGCGGCTGCGGATCTTGAGCAGTTCATGCTCCCGTTCGGCCGCGCTGTCTTGGCTCACACCCCAGGTGTCCAACGACTCGGTCCAGGTTTGCACGGCGGTGTGTTGGTCGTCGCACAGGGCTTCGAGTTGGTGCAGCGCCAGTCGCGCTTGCAGCAGCGCGTCCCAACGGTTAAAGCGCGTGTGTGGGTTGAGCAGTTCGGCTTGCCAGTGGTCCAGTTGGCGGCTCAGTTCGCGGCGCAAGTCCAGGTAACTGTCGACCATGTGGCTGATGATGCGCAGCATCATGTCGGCCGGGCTGGCGGGTACGCCCCGTGCGCCTGCCGAGCGCAAATCGGCTGTTTCGGTGGTTTGCGCAGAGGCGTGTGTGCCGGCCAGCAAGCGGCTGGCGTAGGCTTCCCGCACGGCGCAGTCGGTGGGGTGAACGCTCAGCAGAACCCGGTCAAACACGGCAAAGCCGACAGGGCTCGTGTCGATGCGGTTCAGCACGGGTGGGCCGGGGCGTTTGCCTTGAGCGCCCATGCCCGCTGCATCGGGGCTGCGTTGAGCCAGCCGCCTGAACACCATCAGGTCGTAGTGCGAACTGTAGTCAAAACGCGAGGGCAGCTGGGGGTTCAGCAGGTCAGACACATGCAAGTCCACCAGGCCGCGCCCGGTGAGTTGTTCGAGTGTGTTTTGAATCGATGCCAACTCGGTCTGAAACCACTCGCGTGAGCAAGCGATCCAGACAAAGCCGTTTTCAGGCAAAGCTTGCGGCAGGTCGCGCCCGTCGTGAACCTGTGTACCGGAGACGCTAAAAACCCGCATGGACGGGCTCAGCCTTGGCGGATCAAACGGGCCGCGTCGCGTGCGAAGTAGGTCAGCACGCCGTCGGCGCCCGCCCGCTTGAAGGCCAGCAGGCTTTCCATCATGACCAAGTCGTGGTCCAGCCAACCGTTTTGCGCGGCCGCTTTGAGCATGGCGTATTCGCCCGACACTTGGTAGGCAAAGGTGGGCACCTTGAATTCGTCTTTCACGCGGCGCACGATGTCCAGATAAGGCATGCCGGGTTTGACCATGACCATGTCGGCACCCTCGGCCAGGTCCATGGCCACTTCGCGCAGGGCTTCGTCGCTGTTGCCCGGGTCCATTTGGTAGACCTTTTTGTTGCTCTTGCCCAAGTTGCCTGCCGAGCCCACCGCGTCGCGGAAGGGGCCATAAAAGGCGCTGGCGTACTTGGCGCTGTAGGCCATGATGCGGGTGTGGATCAGGCCGCGCGCTTCGAGCGCCTGACGGATCGCGCCGATGCGCCCGTCCATCATGTCGCTGGGCGCCACCATGTCCACGCCGGCTTCGGCTTGTGTCAGGGCTTGCTGCACCAGCACGGCGGTGGTTTCGTCGTTCAGGATGTAGCCGGTTTCGTCCAGCAAGCCGTCTTGGCCGTGGCTGGTGAAAGGGTCCAGCGCCACGTCGGTCATCACGCCCAGTTCGGGAAAGCGTTTCTTGAGCTCACGCACCACACGCGGCACCAGGCCATCCGGGTTCATGGCTTCTTGGCCTGTAGGGTCTTTGAGGCTGGCATCGATCACCGGGAACAGCGCCATGACCGGGATGCCCAGCTTGACGCAGTCTTCGGCCACCGGCAACAGCAGGTCCAGGCTCAGGCGTTCGACGCCGGGCATGGAGCCCACGGGCTGGCGCTGGTTCTGGCCGTCCAGCACAAACACCGGGTAAATCAGGTCGTGCGGCGTGACCTGGTGTTCGCGCACCAGATTGCGGGTGAATTCGTCACGGCGCAGGCGGCGTGGGCGGCTCAAGGGGAAAGGTGCAACGGGGTTCATGTTGAAAATTGTGCCTGAAGTCCAGGCCAAGCCAAAAGAGGCCTGTTCGCCAGCGCTGGGGTCAGGGCTTACAAGCGACAAATAGCAAAAACAACATAAAAACCAAAATTGAACTTGTTAATGGTTTTGTTATTTGATAAATTAAACCTCGGACAGCTTGCTGTCTCCCGCTTTTCCTCCCTGAGCGGGGCCTTGATGCGGTAACGCGGAAGGGCTTGCCACCCTCGGCCTCTGGCCGGGGGTTTTTTTTGCCCATTGCACCCAGTTTGTGCCCTGCCGGCGCGGTCTGACTACACTTGCACCATGCTCTGGATCAAAGCCCTTCACATTGTCTTCATCGCCAGCTGGTTTGCCGGCTTGTTTTATTTGCCGCGCATCTTTGTCAATCTGGCCATGGTGGAACCTGGCTCGGTGGCTGAGCGGGCGCGCTTGCTGCTGATGGCGCGCAAGCTTTATCGCTTCATGACCATTTTGGCGATCCCGGCATTGGCGCTGGGTTTGTGGCTGTGGCTTTATTACGGTATTGGCCGAGGCCCCGGACAGGGCTGGATGCATGCCAAATTGGCCATTGTGGTGGCCTTGATGGGGTACCACCATGGCTGCGGTATTTTGTTGCGCAAGTTCGAAAACGGTCAGATGCAGCGCAGCCATGTCTGGTTTCGCTGGTTCAATGAAGCCCCTGTCCTGATGATGCTGGCGGCGGTCATTTTGGTGGTGGTCAAGCCGTTTTAAGGGTCGGCATGCGCACAACCCACTTGCGCAAAACGGCCGCCTGGCCTTTGGTTTGGATTTACGCGATCCTGATCGTCTATGCCAGCCTGTACCCTTTTGACAATTGGCGCGTTCAAGGCATCGCCCCCTGGGCTTTTCTGACCGCGCCTTTGCCGCGCTACTGGACGGGGTTTGATGTCTTGTCCAACGTGGTGGGCTATGCGCCACTCGGGTTTTTGCTGGCTTTGGCGCTGCACCGAACGCACCGCAACTGGCCCGCGATCGCATTGACCACCTTGGTCGCTGCGGCGCTGTCCTTGACGATGGAGTCTTTGCAAATGTTTTTGCCGGTGCGTGTGCCCTCCAATGTGGACGCAGCGCTGAACATTTTGGGGGCTTTGGCCGGGGCCGCTACCGCGCGTGCGTTGGAATGGGTGGGTTTGCTGGACCGCTGGAGCCGGTTTCGTGACCGTTGGTTTGTGCCCGATGCCAGCGGTGCGCTGGCTTTGCTGGCCGTGTGGCCCTTTGCGCTGTTGTTTCCGGCACCCGTGACCTTGGGTTTGGGCCAGGTGTTGGAGCGGGTGGAGGCGGCTTTGGCCCATGTGCTGGAAGACTCCACCTTGCTGGAATGGTTGCCTTTGCGTGAGGTGGAGCTGCAGCCTTTGTTGCCCATCAGCGAAATCCTGTGTGTCGCCATCGGCTTGCTGCTGCCCTGCTTGTTGGCCTTTGGGGTGCTGCGTGAATGGCGTCAACGCATCATCGCGGCGGTGCTGTTGGTGTTGGTGGGCTTCATGGCCAGCGCCTTGTCGGCTGCGCTCACTTATGGGCCAGCGCACGCCTGGGACTGGGTCAGCACCGAGGTGTTGGCGGGCTTGGTGTTGGCGACAGTAGGCATCGTGGTGATGTCTTTCAGCCCAGCGCGGGTCGGCTGGGTACTGGCACTGGCCGCCTTGGTGTGGCAGCTCAGCTTGCTCAACAACGCTTCGGCTGATGCTTACTTTGCCTTGACCTTGCAGACTTGGGAGCAAGGCCAGTTCATTCGTTTTCATGGCCTCATTCAGTGGCTGGGATGGTTGTGGCCTTATGCCTTGCTGCTGTATTTGGTCAACCGTTTATCGTCGTCCAGCCTTGCGGCCGATGCGTGATCAGGTCCCGACCTAAAATTCGGGCATGACCATTGAAAATTCCAGCCCCTACTTCAAGCAGCACATCTTTTTTTGCCTGAACGAGCGCAAAAACAACGAGGCCTGCTGTGCCCAGCAAGGCGCTCAAGCCGCCTTTGACCATTGCAAAAACCGAATCAAGGAATTGGGGCTGTCCGGGCCGGGCCAGGTGCGCGTCAACAAGGCCGGTTGCCTGGACCGTTGTTCAGGTGGCCCTGTGGCAGTGGTCTACCCAGAAGGCGTTTGGTACACCTACGTGGACAATGCCGACATCGACGAAATCGTCGAGTCGCATTTGAAGAATGGCCAGGTCGTTGAGCGGCTGCTCACGCCAGCACACCTGGGGCGCTGATGAACGCCGCCACCCAGTCCTTGACATTGCAAGGGTCGGCCGGGGTCATTGAGGCCTTGCTCGACACACCTTCTGGCGGTGTCTTCAAAGGCACGGCGGTTATTGCGCACCCGCACCCCTTGTTTGGCGGCACGATGCAAAACAAAGTGGTACAAACTTTGGCCCGGGCATTCGTGCAGTGCGGCTGGCAGGCTGTGCGGTTCAATTTTCGGGGCGTGGGTGCCAGTGCCGGCACGTACGATGAAGGCCTTGGCGAAGCCGCCGATATGCTGTCCGTGATCGAGCAAGTGGCCCCCGCTGGCCCATTGGCCTTGGCCGGTTTTTCCTTTGGTGCTTTTGTCACCAGCCATGTGGCCCAGACCGTGGCACCTGTACGCAGTCTGGACAAGCTGGTGCTGGTGGGAACGGCGGCTTCGCGTTTTGCAGTCGCTCCGGTCGCCCCCGACTTGCACGAGCAAACCTTGGTGTTGCATGGCGAGCAAGACGATACGGTGCCGCTGACCAGCGTGCTGGACTGGGCCAGGCCCCAATACCTGCCCGTCACGGTGATTCCGGGTGTCGAGCATTTCTTTCACGGCCAATTGCCACTGCTCAGAAGCTTGGTGGCGCGCCACCTTCGCACCTGATTCCAGCCCGCCCCTGAACAGAGGGCACGACGAAAAGACAGCCATGAGCGCAACATTGAAAACCCTGACCATGATCTTCTGGGGGGCCCTCGCCTTGAGTGCCCAGGCGCAAATGCCCCAGCCTCCCGAAGTGGCAGCCAAAGCCTATTTGCTGATCGATGTCACGGCCAACCAGGTGTTGGCGGCCAAAGACCCGGACATGGCGGTCGAGCCGGCATCGCTGACGAAGTTGATGACGGCTTATCTGGTGTTCGACGCCCTGAAGTCACGCAAAATTGACCTCAAACAAACGCTGCCGGTCTCGGAGAGGGCCTGGAAGATGCCGGGTTCTCGCATGTTCATCGACCCCAAAATGAGGGTGCCTGTCGAAGACCTGATCAAAGGCATGGTTGTTCAGTCGGGCAACGATGCCACAGTGGCTTTGGCCGAAGGGGTGGGCGGCAGTGTCGAGCGTTTTGTTCAAATGATGAACGACCAGGCCAGAGTTTTGGGCATGAAAAACTCCAGTTACCGCAATCCTGAGGGCTTGCCGGAGACGGGACACACCACCACAGCGCGTGACTTGGGGGTTTTGGCCGCCCGTTTGATGAGGGACTTTCCGGAGTTTGTTCCTTATTACGCCATCAAGAAGTACCGTTATGAAGGCACGCCCGCCGCCAATGACAGCAACCGCAATTTGCTGTTGTTCCGAGACCCCTCTGTCGACGGCCTGAAAACAGGGCAAACCAATTCAGCGGGTTATTGTTTGGTGGCTACCGCCAAGCGAGATTTCGCCAATATCGGCTCGCGCCGTCTTTTGTCGGTTGTTTTGGGCGCGGACAGTGAAAACGCCCGTGCCAACGAAAGCCAGAAGCTGCTGAACTGGGGTTACACCGCTTTTGACGCGGTCAAACTCTTTGAAGCCGGGCAGCCGGTGTTGAGTCCTGTGGTCTGGAAGGGCAAGACGCCCGTGTTGAAGCTGGGGTCTTTTCAGCCCTTGATTGTGTCAGTGCCTGCAGGCACCGCTGCGCAAATCAAAACCCAAGTGGCCCGTCCGGACCCCTTGGTGGCACCTTTCAGCAAAGGGCAGTCCGTGGGCTCACTGAAAGTATTGCGCGGGGACCAACCCTTGTTCGAAGTCCCCTTGGTGGCGCTTGAGGCGGTGGAACAAGCGGGCGTCTTGGGGCGGGCATGGGATGCTCTGCGCTTGTGGATCAAGTGACGGCGGGCCGCTTGGCCTGGCCGATTTACCGATAATTTGCCACCAGCCCGCCAGGCGGTTATACTGGCGGGCTTTTCCGCTTTTGGGGCGGAGAAGTTTCTTTTGTCAAATTCAAACGTTTAGGGACGTTACAAACAATGCCAACCATCAATCAATTGGTGCGTCAGGGGCGCGAGGTCGAAACGATCAAGTCCAAAAGCCCTGCGATGCAAAACTCTCCACAGCGTCGTGGTGTCTGCACCCGTGTGTACACCACAACGCCTAAAAAGCCTAACTCCGCTCTGCGTAAAGTTGCCAAAGTGCGCTTGACCAACGGTTTTGAGGTCATCTCCTACATCGGCGGTGAAGGCCACAACCTGCAAGAGCACTCTGTTGTTCTGGTGCGCGGTGGTCGTGTCAAAGACTTGCCAGGTGTGCGTTACCACATTGTTCGTGGTTCGCTCGACTTGCAAGGCGTGAAAGACCGCAAGCAGTCTCGCTCCAAGTACGGCGCGAAGAAGCCAAAGGCCAAGTAAGCCCTTTCGGGTTGAAATTTTTCGGTGCTGTTTCCCGCGTGGCGCGGTGATTCAGCGAAGTGACCCGAAGCCCGGAATTGTCCTGGTGGGTCGAGTAAGTGAGTTGTTTTGAATAACGCTCGCGGTGTCTGAAAAGACGCCAACTGAAGCAATATGAGGTGAAATATGCCACGTCGTCGCGAAGTCCCTAAACGTGAAATCCTGCCGGATCCCAAGTTCGGTAATGTCGAATTGTCCAAGTTCATGAACGTGATCATGGAAGGCGGCAAAAAAGCTGTTGCCGAGCGCATCATTTATGGTGCCCTCGAAAACATGGAAAAGAAAACAGGCAAAGACCCTGTGGAACTCTTCTCCATCGCTATCAACAACGTCAAGCCCATGGTGGAAGTGAAATCCCGCCGCGTGGGTGGTGCGAACTACCAGGTGCCTGTCGAAGTGCGCCCTGTTCGCCGCTTGGCCCTGTCGATGCGCTGGATCAAGGAAGCCGCTCGCAAGCGCGGTGAGAAGTCCATGGCTCTGCGTTTGGCCAACGAGTTGCTCGAAGCCAACGAAGGCCGTGGCGGTGCCATGAAAAAGCGTGACGAAGTTCACCGCATGGCCGAAGCCAACAAGGCGTTCTCGCACTTCCGCTTCTGATGCACAAGGGTTTCACAAAGAAGCCCGACACTGCCAGAAGCCAGCCCGCTGGCCCCATAAGGGGTGGCGGGCTTTAGTACATCATCATCGGAGAAATTTATGGCTCGCATCACCCCCATCGAGCGGTACCGCAACATTGGCATCTCGGCGCACATTGACGCCGGTAAGACCACCACGACTGAACGTATTCTTTTTTATACCGGCGTGAACCACAAAATTGGTGAAGTGCACGACGGCGCTGCCACCATGGACTGGATGGAGCAAGAGCAAGAGCGTGGCATCACGATCACTTCTGCTGCGACCACCTGTTTCTGGAAGGGCATGGACGGCTCTTTCGAAGACCACCGCATCAACATCATCGACACCCCCGGCCACGTTGACTTCACGATTGAAGTTGAGCGTTCCATGCGTGTTCTGGACGGTGCTTGCATGGTTTACTGTGCTGTGGGTGGCGTGCAGCCCCAGTCTGAAACCGTGTGGCGTCAGGCTAACAAATACAAAGTGCCACGTTTGGCCTTTGTGAACAAGATGGACCGTACCGGTGCCAACTTCTTCAAAGTCGTAGAGCAAATGAAGTTGCGCCTGAAGGCCAACCCTGTGCCAATCGTGATCCCAATCGGCGCTGAAGAAAACTTCACTGGCGTGGTTGACCTGCGCAAGATGAAAGCCATCATCTGGGACGAAGCTTCTCAGGGCATGAAGTTCACTTTTGAAGAGATCCCGGCCGACCTGGTCGAGGTGGCTAAAGAGTGGCGCGAGAAAATGGTTGAAGCTGCGGCTGAAGCCTCTGAAGAACTGATGAACAAGTACCTTGAAGAAGGCGACTTGACAGAAGAAGAAATCACGCAAGGTCTGCGCGTTCGCACCATCAACAGCGAAATCCAGCCCATGTTGTGCGGCACGGCCTTCAAGAACAAAGGCGTTCAGCGCATGCTGGATGCGGTTCTCGAGTTGATGCCTTCGCCATTGGATGTGAAAGCCATTAAAGGCTTTGACGAAGACGAAAAAGAAATCATCCGCAAAGCCGACGACAACGAAAAGTTTTCTGCGCTGGCTTTCAAGTTGATGACCGATCCGTTTGTGGGTCAATTGACTTTCGTGCGCGTGTATTCCGGCGTGCTCAAAAAAGGCGACACCGTGTTCAACTCGGTGCGCGGCAAGAAAGAGCGCATTGGCCGTATCGTTCAGATGCACGCCAACAACCGTGAAGAAGTCGATGAAATCCGTGCGGGCGACATCGCTGCTTGCGTGGGCTTGAAAGACGTGACCACAGGCGAAACCTTGTGCGATCCAAACGCAGTCATCACATTGGAACGCATGGTGTTCCCTGACTCGGTGATTCGCCAGGCTGTGGAACCAAAGACCAAAGCCGACCAGGAAAAAATGGGCATCGCTTTGTCCCGTCTGGCTGCCGAAGATCCATCTTTCCGCGTGCAAACCGACGAAGAATCGGGTCAGACCATCATTGGTGGCCAGGGCGAATTGCACCTGGAAATCATCGTGGACCGCATGAAGCGCGAATTCGGTGTGGAAGCCAACGTGGGCAAGCCTCAAGTGGCTTACCGCGAAACCATCCGCAAGACCGTCGAAGAAGCCGAAGGCAAGTTCGTGCGTCAGTCCGGTGGTAAGGGCCAGTATGGTCACGTGGTTCTGAAGGTTGAGCCTCAAGAGCCAGGTAAGGGCTTTGAATTCGTCGACGCCATCAAGGGCGGTGTGGTTCCTCGCGAATACATCCCTGCAGTGGAAAAAGGCGTGATCGAAGCTTTGGGCCAAGGCGTGTTGGCTGGCTACCCGGTCGTTGACGTCAAAGTCACACTGCACTTCGGTTCGTACCACGATGTGGACTCGAACGAAATGGCCTTCAAAATGGCCGCCATCTTTGGTTTCAAAGAAGGTTGCCGTAAAGCTCAGCCCGTGATTCTGGAGCCCATGATGGCTGTGGAAGTCGAAACACCTGAAGACTACGCTGGTAACGTGATGGGCGACTTGTCCTCACGCCGTGGCATGGTCCAGGGTATGGACGACATGGTCGGTGGCGGCAAGGCCATCAAGGCCGAAGTGCCATTGTCCGAAATGTTCGGTTACTCGACCACATTGCGCTCCATGTCGCAAGGCCGTGCAACGTACACGATGGAATTCAAGCACTACGCTGAAGCCCCACGTAACGTGGCCGAGGCCATCGTCGCTTCACGCGCAAAATAAAAACCTGTGTGTCGGACCAAATTCGCTCCAGCGAATTTGCCCGGGCACTTCTGACTGGAAACGGTCAGATCTGAAAGTTCAGAAACTGTCTGCGATCAAGTGCCACTCTGTGCCCGTGCTGAGTGATCAAGCAACCTGATGCAAACATTAAACCAACACACGGGCATTGCTCTTTTTAAGGATTTGAAAAATGGCTAAAGAAAAATTCGAACGGACCAAACCCCACGTCAACGTGGGCACCATCGGTCACGTTGACCACGGCAAAACCACACTGACAGCTGCTATCACGACCGTGTTGGCAGTCAAATTCGGTGGTTCGGCCAAGGCGT
>JAGNWH010000080.1:0-7796 GCA_017986055.1 Limnohabitans sp.
TTTTCGCAGGCGGCATACGCGTCGGGCACGCCTAAAGCGATGTGACCGTAGGCGGTGCCCATCTCATAGCTCTCAACGCCCCAGTTCCAGGTCAGCTCCAGCTCGGCGTGGTCGGGGTTGCTGCCGTAACCCACAAAGGCCAGCGAGTATTTGTACTCGGGGTTTTCGGAGGTGCGCAGCAGTTTCATGCCCAGCACCTGCGTGTAAAAGTCAATTGAGCGTTGCAGGTTGCCCACGCGCAGCATGGTGTGAAGAAGTCTCATTTTTGAGTTCCGGTGGTGGCTGAAGTGGGCATGTCAAACACCAGGCAGGCGGTGCTGGCATGGGCATAGAGTGTGCCATCCGGCCCGACCAATCGCGCTTCGGCGGTGGCCAGCTGACGGCCGCAGTGCACCACTTGGCCAATGGCCCGTACGCGCTGCACTTTCGGGGTCAGGGCCTTGACCAGTTTCACGCTCAGATCGGCCGTGGTGTAGCCGCGTCCCGGCGGCATCATGGTGTGCACGGCGCAGCCCAGAGCCGAGTCAAGCAAGGTGGCAAACCAGCCCCCATGCACCGTGCCCAGTGGGTTCATGTGCTGCAGGCCGGGCGTGCCCTGAAAAATCGCCTGGCCCGGGCTGACCTCGATCAACACAAAGTCCAGTGTTTTGGCGATGCTGGCGTAGGGCAGCTCGCCAGAGAGCAAGCCTTGCATGACCTCTAAGCCAGTTTTGCCCGCGATTTGGTCGGGGCGGGCCACGCCGGGGCCTGCGCCCGCATTCAGGCGGGTTCGTATTTCTTGTTCTTGCGCCATCCAGGCGTCGAGCAAATTGACCGGTGTGTTCATGGTGTTGTCGAGATCAAAAAAGAAGGATGTTTCATGCCCGAGGGCAGCTGTTTGTGCTGACGATTTCATCAAAGACTCAGCTTGCCTCGGTTCAGGCCCCCAAAGCAACCACATTGGCGACTTGCCGGGGTCTGTTCACGGGCTTTCTCACGCGTCGCTTCAAGTACCATTACCCGAATTCAATTCGCCCGATGCCGGGTATTAACGGAGAAAGCCATGTTCAGCCATGTGATGTTGGGTGTGAATGACCTCGAGGTCTCCAAAAAGTTTTATGACGCCGTGCTCGGCACCCTGGGCCACGGCCCCGGCGTGGCCAACAAAAACCGCTATTTTTACCGCAGTCCCACGGGCACCTTCGCCATCACCACGCCCATCAACGGCGAGCCCGCCTGCCACGGCAACGGCAGCACCATTGGGTTCACCGTGCCATCGGCCGAGCAGGGCGATGCCTTCCATGCGGCGGGCGTAGCCAACGGCGGCACCACTTGCGAAGACCCACCCGGTTTCCGTGAAACGCCAGCGGGCAAGCTGTACCTGGCTTATTTGCGCGACCCGGACGGCAACAAGCTCTGCGCCTTGCATCGCCCTGGATGAAGGCTCCCCCCAGACTGCAGACCCTCGTCGACGAGGGGCTGATCGACACCGTGGTGCGCCAGCTCATGAGCGGCAAGGAGGCCATGGTGTTCGTGGTGCGCTGCGGTGACGAAACCCGCTGCGCCAAGATTTACAAAGAAGCCACCCACCGCAGCTTCCGGCAAGCGGTGGACTACACCGAAAACCGCAAGGTTAAAAATTCGCGCTCTGCCCGTGCCATGGCCAAGGGCAGCAAGTTTGGCCGGCAAGAACAGGAAGCCGCCTGGCAAAGCGCCGAGGTCGATGCGCTTTACCGCCTGGCTGCAGCTGGGGTACGTGTGCCCAAGCCCTTTAACTTTTTTGATGGCGTGCTGCTGATGGAGCTGGTGACCGACGCCCATGGCGACGCCGCGCCGCGTCTGAACGATGTGGCCTTCACGCCCGAGCAAGCGCGGCAGCACCACGCCACCCTGATCGCCGAAGTGGTGCGCATGCTTTGCGCGGGGGTGGTGCACGGTGACTTGTCCGAGTTCAACATCTTGTTGGCGCACTTGCCGGGTGAAGGCGACCAGCCTGGGGTGGACGAGCCGGTCATCATCGACCTGCCGCAGGCGGTGGATGCTGCGGGTAACAACCACGCCCAACGCATGCTGCTGCGCGATGTGGGCAACCTGCGAGATTTCTTCGGTCAGTTCGCGCCCGAACTGCTCCAGACCGAATACGGCCCCGAAATCTGGAGCCTGTATCAGGCCGGTCTGTTGAGCAACGAGACACCGCTGACAGGTCACTACGAGCGTTCAACTGCCGATGTGGACATGCAGGCCGTGTTGCGCGAAATCGACGACGCCCGCGACGAAGAGGCTGCACGTCGTTTGCGCATGGCCACGCCTGCAGCTTGAGGATCGGCCATTCTTCCCATGTCGCCCACGCCCATGCCTGTCGCAGCGCCTGTCGCCGTGCCTGCATCACGTTCTGCGCTGGAACCCCATGCCGTTTCGCGCCTGCGCACCGCGCGTCTGGCCCGAAGCGCCAAACCCTTCATGGCCCGTGGTGGCATCAAGGGCGAGCGCTGCCCCGGTTGTCGTTTGGTGCCTAGCCATTGCTTGTGTGACGTGCGTCCCGAAGTGCCGACGACGTCAGGCATGTGTTTGCTGATGGCCGACATCGAACCGCTCAAGCCCAGCAACACCGGCTGGCTGATTGCCGATGTGGTGCACGACACCTTTGCTTTTGGTTGGGCCCGCACCGAAGTCGACCCTGCTCTGCTGGCGCTGCTGGCCGATCCGCAGTGGCAGGCCTTTGTGGTGTTTCCGGGTGAGTTTGTTGCGCCCGAGCGTGTGGTGCACTCGGTACAAACCACGCCATCAGGCAAGCGGCCACTGTTCATTTTGCTTGACGCTACTTGGCCCGAGGCGCGCAAGATGTTCCGCAAAAGCCCGTACCTGAATGCCTTGCCTGTGCTCAGCCTGAACCCTGAACAGGTCTCGCGCTACCAGCTGCGCCGCTCGCGCCGTGATGACCATTTTTGCACCAGCGAAGTCGCATCGCTTTGCCTGGAGCTGGCAGACGAATCCCATGCCGCACACACCTTGCAGGCCTATCTGGACGTGTACACCCACCATTACCTGCAAGCCAAACACCAGTTGCCGCCTGACTTGAACGGGCCTGCGCATTTACAGTTACGGGCATTGAATCTGGCGTGAACCGCCCCCCTTAAGTTGAAAGGAGACCTTTGTGTCCAACAATGCATCTACTCACCCAGTCGTCATTGCCCGCACGGTCGAGCGCCTGGTCATTGGCCAGGCCACATCCGATGGCGCAGGCGTCAAGCTCAGCCGCATCCTCACACAAGATTTGCAGCACCGGCTTGACCCATTTTTGATGCTCGATGCCTTTGGCAGCGACAAGCCCGATGACTACATTGCCGGTTTTCCTGACCACCCGCACCGGGGCTTTGAAACCGTGACCTACATGATTGCCGGGCGCATGCTGCACCGCGACAGCGCGGGCCACGAAGGCCTGTTGCAAAACGGCGGCGTGCAATGGATGACCGCAGGCCAAGGCGTGATCCATTCCGAAATTCCGCAGCAAGCCGATGGCGTGATGGAGGGCTTTCAGCTGTGGCTGAACTTGCACAGCTCAGAAAAGATGAACGCCCCTTGGTACCGTGATTTCCAAAACGACCAGCTGCCGCAGTTCCAAACCCCAGAGGGCGTGGCGGTCACGGTGATCGCCGGGGCCAGCCACGGCGTGCAAGGCGCGGTCAGCCGCGAGATCACCCAACCGGTTTATCTGGATGTGCACATGCCCCAAGGCACGCGCTTTGAGCAGACGCTGCCCGCTGGGCACAACGCCTTTGTGTACGTGTACCGGGGAGAAGTCAGCATCGCAGGGCAAACCGTGCCCGTGCAGCGCATGGCGATTTTGGCCAACACGGCGCAATCCGACGGGGTGGTCATCGAGGCCAGCGCCGATGCCAAGCTCATCTTGGTGGCGGGCCAACCGCTCAAGGAGCCCATCGTTCAATATGGCCCGTTTGTGATGAACACCAAAGAAGAGATCTACCAGGCTTTGGCCGATTTTCGGGATGGGCGCTTGGGCGAAAAAGCCTGAGGGGTGGCGTGTGAGGCGTCAGGCCTTGAACGCGCGTACGAATTCGGCGGCGTTGTCACCCACCTGCTGCGCAGAACGCCCCGGCGCGTACAAGGCCGAGCCAAGGCCAAACCCGCTGGCCCCAGCGCTTTGGTAAGCGGCCATGTTGCCGGGCGTGATGCCACCGACTGGCATCAAGGCGGCTTCTGGGGGCAGCACGGCCCGAAGGGCTTTGACGGTGGCCGGTGAAATCATTTCGGCTGGGAACAGTTTGAGCCCGTGTGCCCCCGCATCGAGTGCCGCAAAAGCTTCGCTGGGTGTGGCCACACCAGGCAGCACCACCATGTTCAGGGCCAAGGCTTGCGCCACGACCGCAGGGTTGAAGTTGGGGGCCACGATCAAGCGGCCCCCGGCTGCGTGCACGTCTTTGACATGCTGCGCGTTCAGCACTGTGCCTGCGCCAATCAGGGTTTGCGGAAATTGCTGCGCCAGCGCGGCGATGCTTCGCAAAGGCTCGGGCGAGTTGAGCGGCACTTCGATGATGGCAAAGCCGCTGGTCACCAACGCTTCGCCGATGGCCGGTGCCTCTGCGGGCGTGAGGCCGCGCAGGATGGCGATCAGGGGCAGTTGGGTCATGGCTTGTGCCAAGAGCGCATGCGGGGTGGATGTGGGGTTCAAGGTGTTCATGGCGTGCGCGTTAAATTGACGGCCAAGGCATGCAAACCTGCCCAAGTGGCTTCGGCCCCCCGACGCTGGCAGGTCAAGCCCAAGTGTTGCAGGGCGAGGGTGTAACGCCGCGTGAGGGCATCGCTGCCCATCAAAATCAATGGGGCTGCATCGGCCTTGTTGGCTGTATCGACCTGTGTGCGCAGCTCTTCGCCAATCAGCAAGCCCGACAAATAGCCAGGCAGAACAGCTGCGCTCATGCGTTCAAACAAGCCCAGTGTGCGCACCGCAAACAGTTTGTTGAGCACGCTGCCCGCTTGCTGGCTTTGGTCTACACCGCGTAAGAAAGCCGTTTCATCAAAAGCACCATTCAAGTCCAGCGTCTTGCCCAAAATTGAATGCTGGCTCATCAGGGCAAACACCTCACCCGTCATGAAGGTCTGGAAACGCGTGACGCGGCCGCCTTGCACTTGCGCCCACTTACTGTGCGTGCCGGGCAGCACCAGTGTGGCGCTGTCGCGGCCTGCCAGTTGCAGTGCCCCGAAAATTTGCACTTCTTCGCCACGCATCACGTCGGGAATGTTCAAAGGGCCGCCCGACATGCAGCTCAAGCCGGGCACCAAGGCGATGCGATCGGCTTGCAGCCACAAAAGGTGTTGACCCAGTTCGTCAAAGCCAGCGGGGCAGGGGCAGTAGGGCGCTTCTTGCCAGCCCTGTCGGCTGCCTGCCATGCCCGATATCAGGCACAGCGCATGGGGCGAGTCCATCCAGTCGCCAAAGAGTTCATTGAACACGGCTTCAAACTGACCGGGTGGCACGCTCAGGATGCCGCGTGCAAATTCACGCGATTCAAGCACCTGACCGGCGGGCCCAAGGCGCGCACCACGCAGTGAAGTGGTACCCCAGTCGATGGCGATCAAGGCGCGCTGGGCGAGGTTCATGCTTGGGGGGCTTTCGCCGAGCTCAGCACCTTCAGCACGGCTTCACGTTGCGGCAAGGGCGCGACCGCGCCGTAACCTTGCACAGACAAAGACGCTGCAACGTTGGCGTAAGCGGTGGCGTCCCACAAGGATTGGCCACACGACAAACGCGCCAGCAAGTTGCCCGCAAAACAATCACCTGCACCTGTGGCGTCCACGGCCTGAACTGCATGGCCGGGCACCAGGCGCTGCTGATGCCCGTCGCTGGCCAGGGCACCGTCGGCGCCTAGCTTGAGCACCACTTGTGCTGCGCCTTGGGCGTGGCTCCAGCCGATGATGTCTTGCGCTTGCGTGAGGCCGGTGAGCGCCGTCATGTCTTCCATGCTGGGCAAAAACAGATCGCACAGGCTGACCGCGTGGCGCATGCAGGCTTGAGCGCGGTCGAGTGGCCAGAGCGACAAACGCAAATTGGAGTCGAGTGCCACTTGCGTGCCAGCGGTGCGGGCATGGCGCATGGCCGCAAAGGCCGCGTCGCAGGCCGATGCCGAAATGGCCAATGAAATCCCTGACAGGTGCAGCCACTGGCTTTGAGCAATGGCTTCGCCCCAGTGCTGCGCCACATCTTGCACTTGCATGCGGCTGGCGGCTGATCCGGCGCGGGCGTAGCTGAAGTGGTGGCCCTGCGCATCGTGACTCACAAAGTACATGCCCGTGGGCGCTTGGGCGTCGCGCACCACGGCGGTGGTGTCGACGTTTTCGCGCTGCCACAAATCCATCAGGCGATCCCCCCAGCGGTCTGTGCCCAAGCGGCTGAGGTAGGCCACACGGGCACCCGCGCGGGCGGCGGCAATGGCGGCGTTGCTGGTGTCGCCGCCGAAGCCTTGCAGGTACATGGGTGGTGCGTCAACTGGCTGGTTTTTGGTCTGGTTGAACTCGACCATGGCTTCGCCCAAGGCGACGATGTCGAGTGCTTTGATGGAGGTTGTCACTTCAAACCGTTCAAGGCTTCGGCAGGGTAACCGGGCCGGGTTTTGCAGTCTGCGATGTACTGTTCGATGATGGCCTCGAAGCTGGCATCGGCTTTCAGGCCCAGGGCATTGGCGCGGTCAAAGGTCGAACCCTTGGCCCAGTTGGCCACAATGCCCGCAACGCGTTCATCGCGTTCAAACTTCACGCGTGCGCGAACGGTCGGGCCCGCCACTTTTTCAAGCGCAGCCAGCATGTCGCTCACCTTCACGTTCAGGCCCGGCAGGTTGAGTGCCATGCGCCCACCCAGAGCTTCACGGCTGGCTTCGAATACGGTGATCAGGCCGTGGATGGTGTTGCCCGGCGATGACACGGGGTGCGATACATCCGGGTCCACCGGGCAGGTGGTATCGGTGCCCGCCAGAGGCTCGCGGATGATGCCGCTGAAAAACGAGGACGCCGCGCCATTGGGTTTGCCGGGGCGCACTGTCACCGTCATCAGGCGTGCTGCACGGCCGTCGATGAAGCCTTTGCGGGTGTAGTCGGCCACCATGTACTCGATCATCAGCTTGTGCGTGCCGTAAGAGGTTTGCGGCGTGGGCAAGGTGGTGTCGGTCACGCGTTCTGGCATCGGGTTGCCTACGTCGGGGCCGAACACCGCCACCGAGCTGGCAAATACAAAGCGCGATGCTTTGCCCGATGCCCGAATGCTGTCCAGTAGCAAGCGGCTGCTGTCTACGTTGGAGCGCAGGCCCAGATCAAAGTCGAGTTCGCATTCGCCCGACACGGCCGATGCCAAATGAAAAACGCCGTCAAAGCCGCTCTTGAACAAATCGCCTTGTTCCAGCATGGGGCCAGCGTGGCCCTTCACGCGCGGATCGGCCAGCAGGTCGGCAGGGGCCGGGAAAAGGTCGGCAATGACCAGTTCGCTCACGCTTTGGCCATTCAATTGACCACGTTTCAAAATTTCACGGGCCAGGCGGGCACCTATAAATCCGGCACCGCCGGTGATCAAAATACGCATAAAAATTCTCCTGAATGAGGGAACGAATAAGGGGTATCAAAACCCGGATGTCATACCGGGCTTGATCGGTTCAACGTATCGGGCTGTCATGCCGGGCTTGATCGGCTTAACGAACCGGTCTGTCATGCCAGGCTTGATCGGGTTAACGTACGGGTCTGTCATGCCGGACTTGATCCGGCATCCATGGTGGTGCACAGATGGATCCCGGGTCAAGCCCAGGATGACAAAG
>JAGNWH010000080.1:7896-9631 GCA_017986055.1 Limnohabitans sp.
GACGACCATCTCAATGGTTGTCTTTGGGCACGGCTGCGCCGCGTTGGCCAACCAGAAAGTCCATGTCGGCGCCTTCGTCGGCTTGCAGCACATGGTCGATGTAGAGCTTCCAATAGCCCGACTGCATGGCAGGTGCTGGCTTTTCCCACAAAGCCAATCGGCGCGCCAGCTCTTCGTCACTGATGAGCAGTTGCAGCTTGCGCTCGGGCACGTTGAGTTCAATCATGTCGCCGTTTTGCACCACGGCCAGCGGGCCACCGGCAGCGGCTTCGGGCGTGGTGTGCAGCACCACGGTGCCATAGGCGGTGCCGCTCATGCGGGCATCGCTGATGCGCACCATGTCGGTGATGCCTTTGCGCAGCACCTTGGGTGGCAGTGGCATATTGCCCACTTCAGCCATGCCGGGGTAGCCCTTGGGGCCGCAGTTCTTGAGCACCAAAATGCAGTTTTCGTCCACATCCAGGCTCTCGTCGTCGATGCGCTTGTGAAAGTCATGGCTGTCCTCAAACACCACGGCACGCCCGGTATGCACCATGAGCGCAGGCGTGGCCGCGCTGGGCTTGATGACCGCGCCACGCGGGGCCAGGTTGCCACGCAAGATGGCGATGCCCGCTTTTTCCTTGAAGGGTTCGTCGAACTTCTTGATCACGCGCGGGTCGTAGTTCACTGCGCTGGCAATGTTCTCGCTGACGGTCTTGCCGCTCACGGTCACGATGTTTTTGTGCAGCAGGTGTTCGATCTCTTTCATCACCACCGGCAGGCCACCGGCATAACAGAAGTCTTCCATCAGGTGCTCGCCAGACGGCTGCAGGTTCAACAGGCATGGCAACTCGCTGCCCAGTCGTTCAAAGTCGTCCACAGTCAGCTTGAGGCCCAAGCGGCCGGCAATGGCGATCAGGTGGATCACCGCGTTGGTCGATCCGCCAATGGCCGCCAGGGTGCGGATGGCATTTTCGAACGCTTCACGGGTCAGCACTTGGCTGATGGTCTGGTCGGTGTGCACCATCTCGACGATGCGGCGACCCGATTCCCGGGCCAGCACATTGCGGCGTCCATCGACGGCGGGGAAGGTGGCGTTGCCCGGCAAGCCGATGCCCAAGGCCTCGACCATGCTGGCCATGGTGCTGGCGGTGCCCATGGTCATGCAATGGCCGTGGCTGCGGTGCATGCAGCTTTCGGCTTCAAAAAAGTCCGTCAGTTTGAGCGTGCCTGCACGAACCTGCTCGCTCATGCTCCATACGCCAGTACCCGATCCGAGTTCTTGCCCGCGCCATTTGCCATTCAGCATGGGGCCACCCGAGACGCCAATGGTGGGTAAGCCCGCGCTCGATGCGCCCATCAGCAAGCTGGGCGTTGTCTTGTCGCAGCCCATGAGCAGCACCACGCCGTCAATCGGGTTGCCGCGGATGGACTCTTCGACGTCCATGCTGGCCAGGTTGCGGTAGAGCATGGCGGTGGGGCGCAGCAGGGTTTCGCCGAGCGACATGACCGGGAATTCGAGCGGGAAGCCACCGGCCTCGTACACACCGATCTTGACCTGCTCGGCCAGCGTGCGGAAGTGCGAATTGCAAGGGGTGAGTTCGCTGAAAGTGTTGCAAATGCCAATGACGGGGCGACCGTCAAACTGGTCGTGCGGAACGCCCTTGCCCTTGACCCAACTGCGGTAGGCAAAGCCATCGCGGTCTTGACGGCCAAACCATTGCTGGCTGCGGAGCTCTTCGGGTTTTTTGCGGGG
>JAGNWH010000150.1:0-3001 GCA_017986055.1 Limnohabitans sp.
TCGCCCCAGCTGAACGGGTCGCCGCTGTCGTGGCGAGCGCCGTCAAACAGCTTGCAAAAATACAGGTCGAAATCGCGCAAAAAGGCGTTGAAGCCGTACACATCGGACAGTGCAATGCCCAAATCGCCCCGGTATTCTTTGGCCCACGACTCAAAAGCAAAAATCTGGCTGTCGCGCAAGCGTGGCCCCAGCGCCTGACAGGCCTGCAAATACTCATGGGCCATGGTGCCCAGCGGCGTCAGACCCAGCAAATAGGCGTAATAAACGTTGCTGGTGCCCGCAAACTGGCCAGAGGGCCCGGTGCCCAAACGGGCCGACAAGACGCGCAACACTTCTTCGTGCCAGGCCCGTGAAAACCGGCGGCGCGTGCCGTAGTCGGCAATCTTGAGGGTCTCCAAACCGGGGGCCTGCAGTTGCGCGATTTTGGTGTCCAGGCGGCGGCGGCCCTCCATCAAATCGGGCACCTTCTGGGTATTACGGAAAAACACCTCGTTGACGATGGCCAGCACCGGAATCTCGAACAAGATCGTGTGCAGCCAAGGGCCCTTGATGGTGATGTCGATCTCGCCCGAGGGCAGCGCCGTGACCATGATGTACTTTTCGTTGAGCTTGAACAAATCCAAGAAATCAACAAAATCACTTTTGATGAAGCGCAAGGAGCGCAGGTACTGCAACTCGCCCTCCTTGAAAGTCAGGCTGCACAAGGAGCGGATCTCTTCGCGGATCTCTTTGGCAAACGGGGCCAACGGCACACCCGGGTTACGGCACTTGAACTTGTATTCGACCTGCGCACCCGGAAACTGGTGCAGCACGACCTGCATCATGGTGAATTTATACAGGTCGGTGTCGAGCAAACTGGTGATGATCATGGCAGGGGGTATCTGCCCACAAGACCGGGGCGACGCAAAAGGCTGGAAGGCTGATATTAACCAAATATGACAGCCGCCCCGTTCGATCCGATAAGATCGATGCGGGTGCTGCCCCAGACACGGGGCAACAGGTTTTTTGCGAAGGTCGGGCCGCCTCGCAAGCGAGGTTTTTCATGCCCCCCCACGTGCCCATCTATTTGCAATGGCTTGCCGCTGCCTTTTTCGCGCTTGCCCTGATCCATTCGTTTTCCACACGCCACTTTGAACGGCTGGCGCACAAGCACCCGCGCCATGCGGGGTTTTGGCATTTGCTGGGCGAAGTCGAGGTGGTGTTCGGCCTTTGGGCCAGCTTCTTGATGGCGCTGATGTTCATGCTGTTGGGGCAGGCCCACACCCTGACTTATCTGGAGTCGCGCAACTTCACAGAGCCCTTGTTTGTTTTTGCCGTGATGGTGATCGCGGGCACGCGCCCGGTGCTGAGCCTGGCACGCCAAGGGGTCGTGCGTTTGGCCGCTTTGTGGCCCGGCCCGCAAAACTTGCCCATCTACCTGGTGGTCTTGGCATTCGTGCCGCTGCTGGGGTCGTTCATCACCGAGCCTGCTGCCATGACCTTGGGGGCATTGTTGCTGCGCGACACACTGTTTGCCAAAGTGGTGTCTGAACGCTTGAAGTACGCCACATTGGGCGTGCTGTTTGTCAACGTGTCGATTGGGGGCACGCTCACCCCGTTTGCTGCGCCACCGGTGCTCATGGTGGCCCATATCTGGCAGTGGGATTTTGCGTTCATGCTCCAGACTTTCGGCTGGAAAGCCGCGCTGGCGGTGCTGGTCAATGCCTTGGGGGCCAGCTGGCTGTTTCGCCGAGAGTTGACAGCGCTGCCCAAGAGCCCGGCCCCACAAGAGGCCGCCGTTCCGGCCAGCATCATGGTCGTGCATGTGCTGTTTTTGGCAGGCGTCGTCTTTTTTGCCCACCATCCTGTGGTTTTCATCGGACTGGTTTTGTTGTTTTTGGGCTTTGTCACGGCCTGGCAGCAACACCAAAGCCCGCTCATCCTGCGCGAGGCACTGTTGGTGTCGTTTTTTCTGGCGGGGCTGGTGGTTTTGGGGGGCTTGCAGCAGTGGTGGCTCGAACCTTTGCTGCTGGGTTTGCCATCCGACGCCGTCTTTTACGGCGCTTTGGTGTTGACGGCCATCACCGACAACGCGGCTATCACCTATTTGGGCTCGCTGGTGCCGGGCTTGAGCGATGACTTCAAGGTGGCGCTGGTGGCCGGGGCGGTGACGGGCGGTGGCCTGACCTTGATCGCCAACGCGCCCAACCCGGCGGGTGCGGCCATCCTCAAGGCGTATTTCCCCAACAACACCATCGCGCCCTTGCGGCTTTTGTTGGCGGCCATCCCGCCCACGATGGTCGCTGCGCTGGCCTTCCGATGGCTTTGAAGTCGGTTCAGGCCAGACGGCCACCGACCAGCGTCAAGACCCGCTGCGCGTGAGCGGCCAAAATTTGGTTCTGTTCGGCCACCAACATGGCCACCCCTTCTTGGGCCAGCTGCAGCAGGGCATTGCGCAAAGACGCCACCAACACCGGGGCAATGCCTTCGCAAGGCTCATCCAACAACAACAAGCGTGGGCCGGTCATGAGGGTGCGCGCCAAAGCCAGCATTTGCTGCTCGCCCCCGCTCATCTGGCTGGCAGGCCGGTGCAGCATGGTTTGCAATTGCGGAAACAAGCCCAGCACCCGCTGGTAACGCGCTGCGGGCGTGCCCTGCCCTGCGGTCTGTGCAGCGATCCAAAGGTTGTCATGGACCGACAGGCTGGTGAACAAACGGCGGTCTTCGGCCACAAAACCCAGACCTGCCTGCGCACGACGGTGAGCAGGCCATGCCGCGATGGGCTGACCGTCCCAACAGATCTGGCCTTGCACACGCGGGCCAATGCCGATCAAGGCTTGCAATAGGGTGGATTTGCCTGCGCCATTGAGGCCTTGCAGCACCACCAGCTCGCCCTCGCCCACATGCAAGCGCACGTCAAACAAGGCCTGCGCTTGGCCATAAAAGGCGTTCAGGCCTTCAACGTTCAGCATGTTGCAGGTCTTTCATGTCGAAATCGAGCCCCAGATAACGCTCACGCACC
>JAGNWH010000081.1:0-9469 GCA_017986055.1 Limnohabitans sp.
CCCATGATGGGGTTGACGATCTTCATGCCGCTTTGCAGGCTTTCCAGGTCTTTGGCTTCGTGGGTCGCGCCCAGCATGTTGCTGTCGGTGGAGTAGGCCTTTTCGGCGCTCATCTTGTAGCCAAAGCCGTTGGCGGTCATGAAGGCGCTCATTTCGGCGCGGCCACCCAACTCGTCGATGAACAGCTGGTCAAGCCAGGGCTTGTAGATCTTCAGGCTCGGGTTGGTCAGCAAACCGTAGCGGTAAAAGCGCTCGATGTCGTTGCCTTTGAAGGTGGAGCCGTCGCCCCAGATGTTGACGTCGTCTTCCTTCATCGCGGCCACCAGCATGGTGCCGGTCACGGCACGGCCCAGCGGGGTGGTGTTGAAGTAGGTGATGCCGCCGGTGCTGATGTGGAAAGCGCCGCACTGGATGGCGGCAATGCCTTCGTGTGCCAGTTGGGTGCGGCAGTCGACCAAGCGGGCTTTTTCGGCGCCGTATTCCATCGCCTTGCGTGGAATCTCGTTGTAGTCGGCTTCGTCAGGCTGACCCAGGTTGGCGGTGTAGGCGTAGGGCAGGGCGCCCTTTTGCTTCATCCACAAGAGGGCTGCGGAGGTGTCCAGGCCGCCGGAGAAGGCGATGCCGACTTTTTGCCCTTTGGGCAGGTTTTGCAAGATGGTGCTCATGTTCTGAATCCGATCAACCGAAGTGGCAGATGTAGTGGTAGGGCTCGGTCACGCGGATCTCGAACTTGGAGTTGCCAGGCACGTTGAACTCTTCGCCCGCGCTGGACTTGACCCATTCGCTGCTGCCATCGAGTTTGTATTCGCAATAACCGGCCACGCATTCCATGATTTCGGGTGCGCCGGTGTTGAAGGTCAGGGTGGCCGGCAGGATCACGCCGACCGACAGTTTGGTGCCGTCGGCCAGGGTCAGGCCGTGGCTGACGCATTTGCCGTCAAAGTAAACATTGGCTTGGGTGTTGACGGAGACGCCGTCGATTTTTTCGGTGGTCATGGGTGGTGCTTCCTGGGGCGGGATGGTCCCGCAGCTGTGAAAAAGGCGTCTTCAGACGCCCTTTGTGTCAAATCAAGCCCCCATTTTAGGGCAGACGGCCAGTCGGCCCCGAGACTGGTGTGCAGTGCTTTCAGCGCCAGTGACCGTGGCGCAGGCCGCCGTTCCAGCCCCAGCCCAGGTTGACGCTCGTGTAAACAGGTGGGTAACTGCGGTAGACCGGGGTGGGCACATAAACCACGCGGGATTCGTTGATCACGGTGGTGGGGACTGTGGCAGTGGCCACCACCACATCGGCTGCTGCGCCCGATCTGGGGGCGCTCATGGGCGTGACTTGCAGCGGAATGGTGGGGCCGGGGTCTTGTGGCAATTGCACGTTGTATTGCTTGCCCGCATATTCATAGACCACGTTGTAGCCAATCAGGCGGTTTTCGTACACCGTTTGCGTGGTGCATGTGGTTTGGGGTGGCGGTGGGTTGCCTTGTCCCTCGACTTTGTTGCCCAACACGGCACCTCCAATCACCCCAGCCATGGTGGCGATGCCTTGGCTGTCGCGGCCACCCAACTGGCTGCCGATCAATCCCCCGGCGATCGCACCCACGATGGCGCCACCCCCTGATGTTGGCGTGGGGGGCTGAGGTGCGTTTTGCGTGCAGGTCTGGCGTGGCACCGCCACTTGTTGATAAACGGCGGTGCGGGAGATCACTTGCCCCACTTCTTGCGCTTGTGCCAAGACGGCTGTAAAGCACAACAAAGTGGCTGTGGCGAATGTTTTCATGGATGAAGTAGGGTGATGTTGGCGAGCTTGCAGTTTATGCCGGGGAATCTGCCGGTGTGCATGTGCTTGGGTAAAGTTTTGTGACAGGCGGCTTAACCCGGTTTGACCCGGCTTAACCCGACTTAGAGAGCCAGCCGTTCAAGCAGGCCATTGCTCGGGCGAAAAACCCACGGTGACTTGGCCAGAGGGCCAGGTGATGACGGGGCGTTTGATGGTGCTGGCGTGTTCGAGCATGACTTTTTTGGCGCTGTCGCTGTCGGTCACGCGGGCTTGCACGGCGGCGTCCAGCTTGCGCCAGGTGGTGCCTTTGCGGTTGAGCAGGGTTTCCCAGCCTGCAGCTTCCAGCCAGGTGTCCAGTTCGGCCGATGGCACGCCTTGCTTTTTGAAGTCATGGAAAGTGAATTCAATGCCATGGTCTGCCAGCCAGGTGCGGGCTTTTTTGACGGTGTCGCAATTGGGAATGCCGTAAACAATGGAGTGCATGGGGTTTGTTGAAGTTCAAAGGGACAAGACTGGGCGACAATCGCCGCCTATGAAGACTCTACAGGAATGGCTCGACTGGTGCGAGCAGCTACACCCCGTGGCCATTGACATGGGGCTTGACCGTGTCAAAACCGTGGCCGACCGCATGGATCTGCGGTTTGACTGCCCCGTCATCACGGTGGCGGGCACCAATGGCAAGGGTTCGACTTGCGCCATGCTCGAGGCGGTGTTGTTGCAGGCCGGTTACCGCACGGGCGTGTACACCTCGCCACACTTGGTTCATTTTGAAGAACGCTGCCGTTTGCACGGGGAATCGGCCTCTGCTGAGGCGTTTGCCGAGGCTTTTGCGGCGGTTGAGGCCGCGCGCGGCGATGTCAGCCTGACCTATTTTGAGTTCAGCACCTTGGCCATCCTGCACTTGATGGCCCGATCCAATCTGGATGTGGCCATATTGGAAGTGGGCTTGGGCGGACGTCTGGACGCGGTCAACATCATCGATGCCGATTGCGCCGTGATCACCAGCATCGACATCGACCACACCGCCATTTTGGGCAAAGACCGCGAAAGCATTGGCTTGGAGAAGGCGGGCATCATGCGCAGCGGGCGTCCGGTGATCGTGAGCGACCCCGTGCCACCGCAAAGCGTGACCGACCATGCAGCCGCCATCGGGGCCGAACTGTGGCAATTTGGCAAAGATTTCAATTTTTCGGGCGACAAGCTCCAATGGGCTTGGGCAGGGCGCGGCCGCCGTTACAGCGGCATGGCTTACCCCGCCTTGCGCGGCGCGAACCAGTTGATCAACGCATCGGGCGTGCTGGCGGCGCTGGATGCCTTGCGTCAGCGCATCCCCGTGACCGCGCAAGCCGTGCGCAACGGTCTGGCCATGGTGGAGCTGCCCGGCCGCTTCCAGATCGTGCCGGGTCAGCCGGTGCTGGTGCTGGATGTGGCGCACAACCCGCACTCGGTAGCGGCATTGGCCGTCAATCTGGATGCGATGGGCTTTTACCCCACCACCCACGCGGTGCTGGGGGCCATGGCCGACAAAGACCTTTTGCCCATGCTGCAGCGTGTCAATCCGATGGTGGACAAGTGGTATTTCACCGATTTGCCTTTGCCGCGGGCCGCCAAGGCGGTTGATTTGCAGACAACTTGGCAGACCCAAAACACCCGCACCGACACCCAGTCCAGTGTCCACGCCGACCCCATGCTGGCCCTGCAGGCGGCCATCGATGCCGCTGACCCGGCTGATAGAATCGTTGTCTTTGGCTCCTTCTATACCGTGGGTGGTGTTTTGAAAGACGGCATCCCGCGTCTACAAGCCAAACACCTCACCCCGTGAGCACCCGTCATGGCCTTTTTCAAGTTTCGATTTCCTGGTCAAACCGCTTCAGTTGAGGCGGTGAGTTCTGGCCCCAACGAAAACATCGAAGTTGTCCGCCGCCGTGCGCGCCACCGCTTAATGGGGGCTGTCGTGCTGGTATTGATGGCCGTTGTGGGTTTTCCGCTGCTTTTTGACACCCAGCCCCGCCCTGT
The DNA here is from genome assembly GCA_017986055.1 of Limnohabitans sp. Classification (GTDB taxonomy): domain Bacteria; phylum Pseudomonadota; class Gammaproteobacteria; order Burkholderiales; family Burkholderiaceae_C; genus Limnohabitans_A. The sequence continues at coordinate 3,788 of JAGNWH010000081.1, forward strand.
TGCTGTCGATACCCCTATCGTGATTCCCGATCGACAGAGCACATCGCCTTTGTCCAGTGCGTCGCCTGTGCCCGCTGCACAAGCGCCAGCCAAACCCTTGCTTCCCGCATCAGAGGCCGTATCGCCTCAAGCCAGTCTGGACGCTCGCGAAGAGGTGGTGCCGCCCGCAGCGCCCGTGGTGGCTGCGCCCGTGCCAGAGACACCCAAAGCGATCCCGTCCACAGACAAAGGCAAAGAAAAAGAAGCGGTGGCGCCAAAAACACCGGCAGCTCCTGTCAAGACCGAAAAGCCGGCACCTGCAGCCAAGCCCAAAGACGATGGCGGCAAAGCCCAATCATTGTTGGATGGCAAGTCTGCCAAGGCCACTGCGGGCCGCGCAGCCATTCAGGTCGGTGCGTTCAGCGATGCGGGCAAAGTGCGAGATGTCCGGCAGAAGCTGGAGCAAGCCGGTCTGAAAACCTACACCCAGGTGGTAGAAAAAGACGGCAAGAGCACCACACGAATCCGTGTGGGCCCCTATGAAACACGGGAAGAGGCGGACAAAGTCGCCGCGCGTATCCGCAAGCTCGATTTGCCGGCATCGGTTTTGAAGCTCTGACATGGCGATTGCCCTGACCGATTGGATATTGCTGGGGGTGTTGCTCGCCTCCATGGTGATCGGTCTTTGGCGTGGGCTGGTTTATGAGGTTTTGTCATTGGCCGGATGGGTCGCGGCTTTTGTCGTCGCCCAGTGGCTGGCTTCCGACGTGGTTGGGTGGTTGCCTTTTATCAAGGGTGCACCTGCTTCGGTGCAATACGCGGTGGCTTTTGCGGTGGTCTTTGTGGTCACCGTGTTTGTGGCGGGTCTGGTGTCTTGGTTGATCAAGAAACTGGTGGAAACCGTGGGCTTGCGTCCGGTTGACCGTACTTTGGGTGGTGTGTTTGGCTTGGCCCGTGGGCTGGTGCTGCTGCTCGCTTTGACGGTGGTGTTGCAGTTGACAGGGCTTTCGCGCGACGCATGGTGGACCACGGCACAAGGGCCTGTCTGGTTAGAGCTTGTCCTGACCGGGTTGAAGCCACTTTTGCCCCAAACCTTTGTGGAATATTTGCCCTGAATTTTTCGGGGTGGTTCGATTTTTGAACGGATAAAAGTATGTGTGGAATTGTCGGCGTTGTCAGCAGCGCACCGGTCAATCAGTTGATTTATGACGCCTTGTTGCTGTTGCAGCACCGTGGCCAGGACGCTGCGGGCATCGTCACGCAGTTGGACCGCAAGTTTTTCATGCACAAGGCCAAGGGCATGGTGCGCGACGTGTTTCGTACCCGCAACATGCGCAGCCTGCCTGGCAACTGCGGTTTGGGCCAGGTGCGTTACCCCACGGCAGGCAACGCTTTCAGTGAAGAAGAAGCGCAGCCGTTTTATGTGAACGCCCCTTTTGGGTTGGTGCTGGTGCACAACGGCAACCTGACCAATGCCCATGCGCTGAAGGCCGAGTTGTTTTCCAACGACCATCGCCATATCAATACCGAAAGCGATTCCGAGGTTTTGCTCAACGTGTTGGCCCACGAACTGGAGAAAACCACGCGCGGTTTGCCGCTCAAGCCCATCGATGTGTTTGAGGCGGTGCGCGGTGTCAACCGCCGTGTCAAAGGCTCTTATGCCGTGATCGCCTTGATCGCAGGCCATGGTTTGGTGGCCTTTCGCGACCCGCACGGCATTCGCCCTTTGTGCATGGGCCGAAGTGAAGATGGTTCCATCATGTTGGCCAGCGAGTCGGTTGCGCTGGATGGCACAGCCCATCAGTTTGAACGTGATGTGGCCCCAGGCGAGGCCATTTTTGTGGACTTGGAAGGCCAGATGCACACCCAGCACTGCGCTGAAAAGTCGCAGCTCAGCCCTTGTATCTTCGAATACGTGTACCTGGCCCGCCCGGACTCCACCATGGACGGGATATCGGTCTACCAAGCCCGCTTGAATTTGGGTGAGACTCTGGCCAAGCGCGTCATCTCGACCGTGCCGCCCAGCGACATCGATGTGGTGATTCCGATTCCGGAGTCCAGTCGCCCCAGCGCCACGCAGTTGGCCCATTTGTTGGGCATTCCTTACCGCGAAGGTTTTGTCAAAAACCGTTACGTGGGCCGCACCTTCATCATGCCTGGCCAAGCCGTGCGCAAAAAATCTGTCCGCCAAAAGCTCAACACCATCGTGAGCGAATTCAAGGGGCGCAATGTGTTGCTGGTGGATGACTCCATCGTGCGCGGCACCACCAGCCGCGAGATCGTGCAAATGGCGCGTGACGCGGGTGCCCGCAAGGTCTACATGGCCAGCGCCGCGCCGCCAGTGCGCTACCCCAATGTGTATGGCATCGACATGCCCACCAAAGAAGAGCTGGTGGCCCACGGTCGCAGCATCGAAGAAATCCGCGAGATCATTGGTTGTGATGCGCTGATTTACCAAGATGTGGACGCCATGAAAACCGCAGTGGCCCAAGCGCGTGTCAACGCAGCCGGTGTGCTTTCGGACTTCGATGCCTCTTGCTTTGACGGGGTTTATGTCACCGGCGATATTTCGGCCGATGACATCAACCGCTTGAACGAAACCCGACTCCAGGTGGAAGAGGGTGACGATGACAATTCGCGTTTGGCACTGCCCAACGCCAGCGTGTGAGAACTTGCCATGAACGAATCTTCACGATTTGACGATCTGCACATCGAAACCCTGGCGGTGCGTGCCGCTGTTGAGCGAAGCCAGTATGGTGAAAACTCTGAAGCGCTCTACCTGACCAGTGGCTATGTTCAGCCCACGGCAGAAGCTGCGGCACGGCGTTTTGCCGGTGACGAAGAAGGCTTTACCTACGGCCGCTACGGCAACCCCACGGTCAGCAGCATGGAAATGCGTTTGGCTGCCTTGGAGGGCACGGAAGCCGCCATGGGCACAGCGTCGGGCATGTCGGCCATTTTGATGATGTGCATGGGCTTGCTCAAGGCGGGTGACCATGTGGTGTGTTCACGTTCCATGTTCGGCTCGACCATCAAACTCATCGGCTCTGATTTGGCCAAGTTCGGTGTCGAGTCGAGCTTTGTATCGCAGACCGACTTGAAAGAATGGCAAGCGGCGATTCGTCCCAACACACGCCTGCTGTTTGCCGAAACCCCCACCAACCCGCTGACCGAAGTTTGCGACATCCAGGCGCTGGCCGACATGGCCCACAACGCCGGTGCTTTGCTGGCGGTTGACAACTGCTTTGCCACGCCCGCCTTGCAACGCCCAGCCGCGATGGGCGCCGACATCATCATGCATTCGGGCACCAAGTACCTCGATGGTCAGGGCCGAGTGATGGCCGGTGCCTTGTGTGCTTCGCAGCAAATGATCACCGAAAAGTTTTTACCGGTGCTCAAAAGCGGTGGCATGACATTGGCGCCTTTCAATGCTTGGGTGGTGCTTAAAGGCCTTGAGACACTGGACTTGCGCATGCGTGCGCAGACCGCCCGCGCACAAATTCTGGCCGAGTGGCTGGAAAAGCATCCATCGGTGGCGCGCGTTTACTACCCCGGTTTGGCAAGCCACCCTCAGCACGATTTGGCCATGCGCCAAATGTCGGGCTTGGGCGGCGCGGTTTTGTCTTTTGATGTGAAAGCCGATGGCCCTGAGCAATCTCGCGCACGCGCATTCCATGTGCTCGATTCGATGCAAATGCTGTCCTTGTCCACCAATCTGGGCGACACCAAAACCTTGGTGGCTCATCCTGCCAGCACCTCGCATGGCCGCCTGACCGAGGCCCAGCGCCAAGCTGCGGGCATTGGCCAGGGGCTGGTCCGCGTAGCGGTTGGCCTCGAATACCCGCAAGACATCCAAAAAGACCTCTCCCGTGGTCTCGATACCCTTTGATATGACAACCACTGCACGCACGCGCACCCGCTTTGCCCCATCGCCCACCGGCTTCATTCATCTGGGCAACATCCGCTCGGCTTTGTACCCTTGGGCTTTTGCCCGCGCCACCGGTGGCGACTTCATTTTGCGCATCGAAGACACCGATCTGGACCGTTCCACACAAGCTTCGGTCGATGTGATCATCGAAGGCATGGCCTGGCTCGGCCTGGACCACGACGAAGGCCCGTTCTACCAAATGCAGCGCATGGACCGCTACAAGGTGGTGCTGACTGAATTGATCGATGCAGGCCATGTCTACCCTTGTTACATGAGCATGGCCGAGCTTGACGCTTTGCGCGAGCACCAGATGGCCAACAAGGAAAAGCCCCGTTACGACGGCACATGGCGGCCCATGCCGGGTAAAACTTTGCCCGCGATCCCTGAGGGCGTGAAGCCGGTGCTGCGTTTCAAAAATCCGATCGGTGGTGTGGTGGCTTGGGACGACAAGGTCAAAGGCCGCATCGAGATCAGCAACGATGAACTGGACGACCTGGTCATTGCCCGCCCGGATGGCACCCCCACCTACAACTTCTGCGTGGTGGTGGATGACATCGACATGCAGATCACCCATGTGATCCGTGGCGACGACCATGTGAACAACACCCCCCGCCAGATCAACATCTTTCAAGCTTTGGGCAAGGAGACGCCGATCTATGCCCATCTGCCTACCGTGCTCAATGAGCAAGGCGAGAAGATGAGCAAGCGCAACGGTGCCAAGGCGGTCACGGCTTACCGTGATGAGGGCTATTTGCCCGATGCCATGGTCAACTATCTGGCGCGTTTGGGTTGGAGTCACGGTGACGACGAAATTTTCAGCCGTGCACAGTTTTTGGAGTGGTTCAACCTCGACCACTTGGGCCGCAGTGCCGCGCAGTTTGACGAGGCCAAACTCAAGTGGGTCAACGCCCAGCACCTCAAGGCCATGGACGATGCAGAACTGGCCGAACGCGTTCAGCCATTCTTGGCCAAACTGGGTGTGGTGGCTGATCAGCGCTTGTCCAGTATTTGCGGCTTGTTCAAAGACCGTTGCGATACCTTGGTGGTTTTGGCCCAGTGGGTCTCGGCCTTTTATCTGGACGTGGTTCCCAACGCAGACGAGAGAGCCCAGCATGTGACAGACGCGGTCAAACCTGCATTGGCCGTGTTGTCAGGCAAGTTGGCTGCATGTGCGTGGGACAAGCCAGCCATCGCTGCGGCGATCAAGGAAACCTTGGCCGAAACCGGCCTCAAGATGCCGCAAATTGCGATGCCTGTAAGGGTGTTGGTGATGGGCACAGCACAGACCCCATCGCTGGATGCGGTGCTCGCGTTAAGTCAAAGAGAAAAAATTATCGGCTGCTTGAAAAACGCCTAAATTTCTGTCTATAATTCAAGTCTCGACACCAACGAGGCATAACGAAAAAGCAGCAATGCTCGACGTTGTACCAAAGGGGGTATAGCTCAGCTGGGAGAGCGCTTGCATGGCATGCAAGAGGTCAGCGGTTCGATCCCGCTTACCTCCACCAAAGTGTCGAAAATGTTCGCAAGAACAAGATTCGAAAGAATCAGTCCAGGTTATGACCCTATCGTCTAGAGGCCTAGGACATCACCCTTTCACGGTGAGTACCGGGGTTCGAATCCCCGTAGGGTCGCCAAGTTTTGTAGCACTTGGTCAGTTTGCATCAGCACTCTGACAAAAGTTACAGCTACCAGGAGTGGTAGTTCAGTTGGTTAGAATACCGGCCTGTCACGCCGGGGGTCGCGGGTTCGAGTCCCGTCCACTCCGCCAAAAC
>JAGNWH010000082.1:0-9325 GCA_017986055.1 Limnohabitans sp.
TCCTCGTTCCTTCCCTGATCGCCCTGGCTTTGGGTTCCGTGAGCGGTTTGGCACAAGCCCAAGCAGCAGCCCCTGAGAGCAGCCTGTCTTTCAACGTAGGTGCTGTGAGCGATTACCGTTACCGCGGTTTGTCCCAGTCACGTTTGCAGCCAGCGCTGCAAGGTGGCATGGATTACGCAGACAAGAGCGGTTTTTATGTGGGTGCTTGGGGTTCTTCGATCAAGTTCATCAAAGATTCTGGCGCTTCTAAAGGTGGCGTCGAACTGGACTTGTACGGTGGTTATAAAGGTGCTGTGGGTGATGTGGCTTATGACGTAGGTTTCTTGCGTTATGAGTACATTGGCAACAAGCTTGGCGAAGTCACAGGCTTCGCAAATGCCAATACGAGCGAGGTTTATGGTGCTGCAACCTTTGGCTTGGTGACTGCCAAATATTCCCATTCTTTGACCAATGTGTTTGGAACCCCCAACAGCAAAAACAGCTACTACCTTGACCTGAGTGCCGCATTTGATCTGGGCAATGGATTTACTTTGGTGCCGCATGTGGGCCACCAGATGGTCAAAAACACCGATGCAGGCACATACACAGATTACGCACTGACACTGAACAAAGATTTGGGTAATGGCCTGTCTGCTTCAGCCGCAGTCGTTGGCACAGACGCTGACAAAGTGTTCTACACCTTGAAAGACAAGTTCAACGGCAAGTCCGGCGTGACAGTTGGCCTGAAATACGCCTTCTGATTCCCACACAACAACACAAGGAGCCATCATGAAACTGGTGACCGCCATCATCAAACCCTTCAAGCTGGACGAAGTGCGTGAAGCACTTTCGGGCATCGGCGTTCAGGGCATTACCGTGACCGAAGTCAAAGGCTTTGGTCGTCAAAAGGGCCACACCGAGCTGTACCGTGGCGCTGAATACGTGGTCGATTTTTTGCCCAAGGTGAAGATCGAAGCGGCCGTGTCTGACGACCTGGTCGAGCGCGTGATCGAAGCCATCGAATCCGGTGCCCGCACCGGCAAGATCGGCGACGGCAAGATCTTTGTGTACGACCTCGAGCAAGTGGTTCGCATCCGCACCGGTGAAACCGGCGGCGAAGCCCTTTGACAGACAAGAAAGAGAGTCAAAAAATGAAAAAGCTACTCGCTACTTTGGCCTTGGGCCTGAGTCTGGGTTGGGGTGTGTTCGGAGCGGCCTCTGTCGCCACCGCGCAAACCGCGCCCGCCGCCGTGACGGCACCTGCTGCCGAAGCCAAACCAGCCGATGCAGCCGCTCCGGCTACGGCCCCTGCGGCCGCAGCCCCTGCTGCGGCAGAAGCAGCTCCAGCGCCCGTGCCCAACAAGGCCGACACAGGCTGGATGATGCTGTCCACCATCTTGGTCATCTTGATGGTGATTCCGGGCCTGGCCTTGTTCTACGGCGGTTTGGTGCGCAGCAAAAACATGCTGTCGGTGCTGATGCAAGTCGTGGTCACGTTCTCGCTGATCACTGTGTTGTGGTTCGTTTACGGCTACAGCCTGGCGTTCACCGAAGGCAATGCCTACATCGGTGGTTTTGACCGCTTGTTCATGAAGGGCATCTGGGACAACGTCGCGGGCACTTTTGCCAACGCCGCCACCTTCAGCAAGGGTGTTTACATCCCTGAGATCTCGTTCGCAGCCTTCCAGGCCACGTTCGCAGGCATCACTTGCGCCCTGATCGTCGGTGCTTTTGCTGAGCGCATCAAGTTCTCTGCTGTGCTCGCCTTCATGGTGCTGTGGTTCACCTTCAGCTACCTGCCTGTGGCGCACATGGTCTGGTTCTGGATGGGTCCTGACGCTTACGCCTCGAAAGAAGTGGCCGATGAGATGACCAGCAAAGCCGGTTTGTTGTGGCAGTGGGGCGCGCTGGACTTCGCTGGCGGTACCGTGGTGCACATCAACGCCGCTGTGGCTGGCTTGGTCGGTGCTTTCATGGTCGGCAAGCGTGTGGGTTATGGCCGTGAATCGATGGCCCCTCACAGCCTGACGTTGACCATGGTGGGTGCCTCCTTGCTGTGGGTGGGTTGGTTCGGTTTCAACGCCGGTTCTGCGCTCGAAGCCAACGGTTTCGCTGCACTGGCCTTCATCAACACCTTGATCGCGACAGCCGGTGCTGTGTTGGCCTGGTGTGTGGGTGAAGCGCTGATGCGTGGCAAAGCTTCCATGCTGGGTGCCGCTTCGGGTGCTGTGGCAGGCTTGGTCGCCATCACGCCAGCGGCGGGCAACGTGGGTCTGGGTGGTGCTTTGATCATCGGCTTCATCGGCGGCTTCGCTTGCCTGTGGGGTGTGAATGGCCTGAAGAAAATGCTCGGCGCGGACGACTCGCTGGATGTGTTCGGTGTGCACGGTGTTGGCGGTATCGTCGGTGCCTTGTTGACCGGCGTGTTCAACTCGCCTGCCTTGGGTGGCCCCAGCGCCGTCGGCGACTGGGTGACTGTGACCATGATCACACCTGACGCGTACTCCATCGCAACACAAGTGTGGACCCAGGCCAAGGCCGTGTTGCTGACCATTGTGTGGTCGGGCGTGGTCTCGGTGGTCGCCTTCAAGATCGTTGACCTGACCATCGGTCTGCGTGTCACCGAAGAAGAAGAGCGCGAAGGTCTGGACATCTCCTCGCACGGCGAGTCGGCCTACCACGGTTGATCCCATGTGATCGCTGGGTGGTGATGAAAATCACCACCCACAAAAAACCCCGCAGTGTGAAAACACTGCGGGGTTTTTCTTTGGGAGCGAATGTGTGCTCAGCCCAAGGCGCAAGCCGTCACACGCAAGTCGCCGATGTCCAGAGTTTCCATCTGAAAATCCGCGCGTTCAGGCTGCGCGCAAAGCGTCGGCGGTGATGGGCAGACGGCGTACGCGCTTGCCGGTCAGTGCCGCCACAGCGTTGGCAATCGCAGGTGCGGCCACCGCGGTGCCTGGCTCGCCAATGCCGCCGGGCTTTTCGGTGCTCTTGACCAGCACGATGTCGATTTGCGGCGACTCGTGCATGCGCACAGGCTCGTAGCTGTTGTAGTTGGTCTCTTGCACGCGGCCATTCTTCATGGTGATCTGGTGCTTGAGCACAGCGCCCACACCGAAGACGATGCTCGACTGCAACTGGGCCTCGACAGTGTCAGGGTTGACCATGTGGCCCACGTCTGCCGCCACGGTGACCTTGTGCACCTTGACGCTGCCGTCAGGATTCAGACTGACCTCGGCCACCTGGGCCAAGTAACTGTCGTAACCCTCCATCAGCGCGATGCCATGGGCACGGCCTTTGGGCAATGCCTTGCCCCAACCGGCCTTGTCGGCTGCGAGCTTGAGCACATTGGCAAAACGGGGTTTGCCCGCCAGCATCTTCATGCGGTAGGCGTATGGGTCTTGCCCTGCTGCCTTGGCCATCTCGTCCACAAAACTTTCGTTGGCGAAGGCGTTCATGCTGTGGCTCACAGCGCGCCAGTAACCCACACGCACGCCGGTGTCGTGAATCACCAGATCGTGTTGGGTGTTGGGGATGTTGTAGCCCATCACGGCGGCTTCGGCCATGAAGGGGTCCAGCGTGTCTTTGGGCAAGCCGAATGCGCGTTGCGTGACCGATTGCGAAGCCACCTTGAAGTGCAGGGCGGTCGGCATGCCGTTGGCATCCAGTCCGGCCTTGAGTTGGTTGACGCCGGCAGGACGGTAGTAGTCATGCATCATGTCTTCTTCGCGTGTCCACAACAGCTTGACGGGTTTGCCCACGGCTTTGGAAATTTCGGCCGCTTGCACAATGAAATCCAGCTCCAGGCGACGACCAAAACCACCGCCGAGGTAAGTGGTTTTCAGGGTGATGTCTTCGGGCTTGACCTTCAGGGCGGCAGCCACGGCACCTTGAGCGCCTTGCTGAAACTGCGTTGGCCCGATCAGCAGCACCTTGTTGCCTTGCACATGGGCGGTGAAGTTCATGGGCTCCAAAGGTGAATGCGACTGCATGGGCGAGACGTATTCGGCTTCGAGTACTTTGGCGGCCCCTTTGAGTGCCGCGGCCACATCGCCTTGCGGTTTGATGATCTCGATCACTTTGCCGGACTTGGCGGCTTGGCGCGTGCCCTCGATGACGCCGGCATCGCTCAAAGCGGCACCAGCCCCTTCGTCCCACTGCACCTTGACGGTCTCGCTGGCCTTCTTGGCGCGCCACCACGAGTCGGCCACCACGGCCACGCCGTCGCTGATCTGCACCACCGCCTGCACACCGGGCATGCCCTTGGCTTGTGCGGCATCAAAGCTCTTGACCTTGCCGCCAATCACCGGGCACTGCTGAACGGTGGCGTAAACCATGCCCGGCAACTTGACGTCGATGCCGAATTCAGCGGTGCCGTTGGTTTTGGCCGGCGTGTCGACGCGCTTGGTGCGTTTGCCAACGATGCGGAAATTCTTGGGGTCTTTGATCGGTGGCTTTTCGGGCATGGGCATGCGTGTGGCCGCCTCGGCGAAATAGCCGTAGGTGGCTTTTTTGCCTTTGGGCCCCAGCAGCATGCCTTTATCGGCCTTGATCAGATCAGGGTCCACATCCCAATGTGTGGCGGCGGCGGTGATCAGCATTTCGCGCACTTGGGCACCGGCGATGCGCAATTTTTCCCAGCCGCCACGCACCGAGGTCGAACCGCCCGTGATTTGTGCGCCCAGCAAGGCGTTCACATACGCCGCGCCTGGAGGGGCGTCCACCACTTTCACCTGGTTGAGGTCGACGTTGAGCTCTTCGGCCACCAGCATGGGCAAAGCGGTGTGGACACCTTGGCCCATTTCGGAATGGGAGCTGTAAATCGTGATGCTGTTGTCTTCACCAATGTGCACCCAGGCGTTGGGGCTGTGCACTGCGCCAGCGGCCATGGCTTGACCCAAGGAGCCGGGCAAATGCAGCGCCATCAGCAAGCCGCCAGAAGCCGCTGCACTGGTTTTGAGGAAGGAACGGCGGGAGGTTTGGATTTCGTTCATGTGTGTTCTCCGGCGGATCAGGCTTTGCGCATCATGGTGGCGGCATCTTTGATGGCCGCACGGATACGGGGATAGGTGCCACAACGGCAGATGTTGCCGCTCATGGCGTTGTCAATGTCGGTGTCGCTCGGGTTTTTATTTTTGCTCAGCAAGGCCGCAGCGCTCATGAGCTGGCCCGACTGGCAATAGCCGCACTGAGGCACGTCGTGTTTGATCCAGGCCACTTGCAAGGGGTGGGTGTTGTTCTTGGACAACCCTTCAACGGTGGCCACTTTTTTGCCGGCGACCGCATTCAGGGGCGTTTGGCAAGAGCGCACAGCCTCACCGTTGACGTGCACGGTGCAGGCGCCGCACAAGGCCGCGCCGCAGCCAAATTTGGTGCCGGTCATGCCGAGTTCATCGCGCAAGACCCACAACAGGGGGGTATCGGTTTCGGCGTTGGCCTGTGCAGGCTTGCCATTGACTTGGAAATTCACGCTCATCAAAGTCTCCTCAAAGCGGGTTTGTAACGGATACGCATACCTTCGGCGAAAGGCCCTTGTTCCGTGCTTCGTGTAAACCCTGATGTGATCGGTTTCGCGCCCTCTTTTTCTTGAAATCTGTCACCTGTGTGCCAACCGTCAACGCCTGAAAACGCAGCGCGGGTCATGCAAGCGAAAACGACGGGTTCTTTCGGGTTACCAATTGGCGCATTTCGAACCATGGACATCACCTGCGGGGGCACAATCCAAGACATCTTTTTCAGCCCGAGTTCCGCATGACCCACACCCTGGCCCCTGAGTGGCAAGCCTTGACCACCGAACCCGACGGCCTGAGCGAATCGCCCTTTTGGCACCCCGAAGAAAACCGGCTGTACTGGGTCGACATTCCGGGGCGACGCATCGGGCGCGTGCGGGTGCAAGGCGTGCAGCCCCAAGGGGCGGTTGAATACTGGCCCCTCACGCAAGAGCCGGGCTGCATCGCGCCTGTGCAAGGCGGTGGTTTGGTCATGGCCTTGCGCGACGGCATCTACCTGGCGCGTGAATGGGGCGGGCCTTTGCAAGCGCTGGCAGCCGCGCCCTACGACACCAGCAAACTGCGCTTTAACGATGGCAAATGCGATGCGCAAGGGCGCTTTTGGGCGGGCAGCATGTACGAGCCCCGCGATCAGGCGCTGGGCGTTTTGTATGCGTTGCAGGACCAAGCTTTGCACGACAAAGCCCACGGCGCCACCACCGCCAATGGCCTGGCGTGGTCACCCGATGGCCACACACTTTATTGGTCTGACACCGCGTCGCACTGCGTGCGCGCCTGGAACTTTGACCCGGCCACGGCCCGTTTGTCGCACGAGCGCGTGTTCCAGCAGTTTCAGATCAAACCCGCAGGCTGGGTCTGGGGCGATGCGGCGGCCCCCGCCTATGGCGGACGCCCCGACGGCGCCACGGTGGACAGTGAAGGCGCTTACTGGTCGGCCCAATACGAAGGCAAGCGCCTGGTGCGCTTGTCGCCTGCGGGCGAGGTGCTGGCCGTGGTCGAAACGCCTGTGCAATGCCCGACCATGCCCTGTTTTGGGGGCGCAGACCTCAAAACCCTGTTCATCACCAGCTCGCGCCAAGGGCGCAGTGCCGCAGAGCTGGGGCTGTACCCGCTGTCAGGCTGCATCTTTGCGGTACGGGTAGAAGTAGCAGGGTTGCCTGTGAACTTTTACCGTTGACCGTTCGCGAATTTCCCACAACCCCCCCGTTCAAAAAATTCACGCAGCCGCCAAAGGGTGGGGGTTACCATCCTTTCCCATGGAAGTTCAACTCAATACCCTGATCGACGCCGTACGCCAGGCGGGTGCAGATGGCCGCGTGCTGCGCTTGCGCGGCGGTGGCACCAAAGACTTTTGGGGCCAAAGCCTCACAGGCGATGTGCTCGACACCCGCGCTTACCGGGGCATCGTGAGCTACGAGCCCAGTGAACTGGTCGTCACCGTGCGCGGTGGCACGCCACTGGCCGAGCTGGAAGCCGCATTGGCAGAAAAAGGCCAATGCCTGGCGTTTGAGCCGCCGCACTTTGGCCAAGATACGGCCACTGTGGCCACTGTCGGCGGCATGGTCGCCTCGGGCCTGAGCGGCCCGGCCCGCGCCACCGCAGGCGCTGTGCGCGACTATGTGCTGGGCGCACGTTTCATCAACGGCTTGGGCGAACACCTGACTTTTGGCGGTCAGGTCATGAAAAACGTAGCCGGGTACGACGTGAGCCGCCTGATGGCGGGCAGCTGGGGCACGCTGGGCTTGATCACCGAGGTCAGCCTGAAAGTGCTGCCTGTGGCCCCGGCTGAAGCAACTTTGATGGTCGCGGGCTTGGCGCAAAAAGGGGCGCTGGATTTGTTGCACCGCTGGGGCGGTCAACCGCTGCCGCTGAACGCCAGCGCCTGGGTGCGCGACACCACGGCCCAGCCCGTGGCCGACTATTTGTTTGTGCGCTTGCGCGGTGCGGTGGCGGCTGTGCAATCGGCCATTGGCAAGATGAGCGCCGATGCGGTGGCCTTGGGTGCCCAAGTGCAGCAGATGGACAACGCCGAAGCCGCGCAAGACTGGCGCGCCAGCGGCGAGCAAACGTTGCCGTTCTACGACGCCCCGAGCCCCGACGCCTGTCTGTGGCGTTTGTCGGTGCCACAAACTGCACCCGCACTGGATTTGCCTTACCCCGCTTACATTGAATGGCAGGGTGCGCAGCGCTGGTTGTGGGCACCGGCCTCGGCAGCAGTGGCTTTGCGTGAGTTGGCACAAACGGTGGGGGGCCATGCCACCTTGTTTCGCGCCAGTGCCGCCCATGCCGATGTAGACAAAGCCGCTGGCGTCAACACCCCGCTCGATGCAGTGCAACAACGCATTCAGCAGCAACTGCAAAAGCAGTTCGACCCCAAAGGCGTGTTCGCCACAGGTCGTATGCACCCCCACACGTCAGCCATTTGATCCGGGACGAAAACCATGCAAACCCAGCTCGCCCCCGAATACCAAAACACCCCCGAAGGCCAAGAGGCCGAAGCCATCTTGCGCAAGTGCGTGCACTGCGGGTTTTGCACCGCCACCTGCCCCACCTACCAATTGCTGGGCGACGAGCTGGATGGCCCGCGTGGCCGCATCTATTTGATGAAGCAGGTGCTCGAAGGCGAAACGCCCACCCGCAAAACCCAGATGCATCTGGACCGCTGCTTGACCTGCCGCAACTGTGAAAGCACTTGCCCCAGCGGCGTGCAATACGGCCACTTGGTCGACATAGGCCGCAAGCTGGTCGACGCCAAAGTGGAACGCCCCGCAGGCGAAAAAATGCTGCGCTGGGCACTGAAAGAAGGCTTACCTTCGCCCCTGTTCGCGCCTGCCATGAAGATGGGCCAGATGGTGCGTGGCCTGCTGCCCGCCAGCCTCAAGGCCAAAGTGCCTGCGCCGCAAAACGCGGGCGCATGGCCCACCGCGCAGCATGCCCGCAAGGTGCTGATGCTGGCCGGTTGCGTGCAGCCGAGCATGAGCCCCAACATCAACACCGCCACCGCCCGCGTGCTCGATGCGGCAGGCATCCAAACCGTGACCGCCCCGAAAGCCGGTTGCTGTGGCGCGGTCAAGTTCCACCTGAACGACCACGACGGCGGCAAAGACCACATGCGTGCCAACATCGACGCGTGGTGGCCGCTGCTTGAATCAGGCGAGGTTGAAGCCATCGTCATGAACGCCTCGGGCTGCGGCGTGATGGTCAAAGACTACGGCCATGTGCTGAAAGACGACCCGGCTTATGCCGACAAGGCCGCCCGCATCGGCGCCTTGACGAAAGACCTGAGCGAGCTGCTGCCCGAATTGGTTCCCCTGCTGCAACCTCGTTTAAAGCCCGAAGCCTTGGAGGCTGCAGGCCTGCAGGCCTACCACCCGCCCTGCACACTGCAACACGGCCAACAACTCAAAGGCGGTGTCGAAAAGCACTTGGGCGATCTGGGTTTCCAGATCAAGGTCACCGCCAATGAATCGCACCTGTGCTGCGGCTCGGCGGGCACCTACAGCGTGCTCAACCCCGAGCTGTCCAAACAACTGCGTGACCGCAAGCTGGGGCACCTGAACGCGCTAGAACCCCAAGGCGTGCTCAGCGCCAACATCGGCTGCATCACCCACCTGCAAAGCGGCAGCGGCCTGCCGGTGCGGCATTGGGTGGAGTTGTTGGACGAAGCCATTGGCGTCTCATCGTAAGAACGTTAAACGACACAAATCACCACTGAAGTTTTAACGTGTGACCTTAGGTTTTCAGTGGTTGACTGCCCGCTGCTTGCCTGACTGTTTTCAAACGGACACGGCCTTGCCCAGATGCTGTTTGGCCAGTTCCACATACCAGTCCAG
>JAGNWH010000016.1:0-31453 GCA_017986055.1 Limnohabitans sp.
ACGCCTTGGCCGAACCACCGAATTTGACTGCCAACACGGTCGTGATAGCAGCTGTCAGTGTGGTTTTGCCGTGGTCAACGTGACCGATGGTGCCCACGTTGACGTGGGGTTTGGTCCGTTCGAATTTCTCTTTTGCCATATCTTCGACTCCGAAAGTAGTGGTCAACAACCAAGACAGAGGGCGCACAACCTGCATTGCGCGCCCCAAAACTGGTGCCCTTGGCGGGAATCGGACCCGCGACCTCTCCCTTACCAAGGGAGTGCTCTACCACTGAGCCACAAGGGCAAAATCTTCTTACAAACTCAACCGGATGACTGGAGCGGGAAACGGGAATCGAACCCGTGTCATTAGCTTGGAAGGCTAAGGTTCTACCATTAAACTACTCCCGCACTGATTGCGCCGCACGAGTGGATGCGACGCCAATGCTTGGAACCATTTCCAATTACTCAAATCAACCGACATAAGCCAGTTTGCTGGTGGAGGAGACTGGATTCGAACCAGTGTAGGCGTAAGCCAACAGATTTACAGTCTGCCCCCTTTAGCCACTCGGGCACCCCTCCAGAAGCGAGTCTCAGATTATGCCATCCTTTTTTGATCCGCCGCAAGTTCGATCACAACTTTTTCACCATTCGACAGGTTTTTCTCCGATTCGCGCCCAAAATGCGTTCGCTTGCAAGAAGTGACCGCAACCTATGAAAGGCACAGGCGGCCGCATGGCCGATAACGGTGACGGGTGATTGGCTTGCAAAATCAAATGCCGCCCCTGCGGGTCTACGGCATCGATCAACTGCTTTTTAGCCTGTGCATGAGCGCCCCAGAGCATGAACACGACCGGGTGCTGGCTTTTTGCCACGGAAGAGACCAGCGCATCGGTCAAACTCGCCCAACCCCAACGGGCGTGACTGGCCGCCTGCCCGGCCTCTACAGTTAAACAGGTGTTCAGCAACAACACACCTTGCCGGGCCCACCGCTCCAAAGATCCATGGACAGGAGCAGGAAGACCAAGGCTTCGCTGCAACTCTTTGAAAATATTCCGCAAGCTGGGGGGTAGGCGTACGCCATGAGACACCGAAAATGCCAAGCCCTCTGCCTGGCCTGGGCCGTGGTAAGGGTCTTGCCCCAGAATCACCACCCGCACCTGACTCAATGGAGTCAAGGTCAGCGCCCTGAATGGCTCTGGCGGATAAACCATCTTTCCAGCCGCCAGCGCATCGACCAAATGCGCTGACAAGGACAGTCCATCTGGCGAAGCCAGGAAAGCCCGAACCAACAAAGCCCAATCGGCATTGAGCGCCAGCAAATCGGGCGGCCACTGCAACAGACGCCCAGCGGCCATAGGCGCGTCTTCAAAACCCAAGCTTTGTTGAGCCGACACGCTGGACATCAGCCAAATAGCTTGGCCAAGGCCTCACCGGGCTCGGCTGCACGCATAAATGCCTCGCCCACCAAAAAGGCATGCACCTTGGCTTCGCGCATGCGCTTGACGTCTTCGACCGTCTGAATACCGCTTTCGGTCACCAACAAACGGTCGGCGGGCACACAGGGCAACAAGTCAAGGGTGCTCTGCAGGGAGACTTCGAAGGTTTTCAGATTGCGGTTGTTGATCCCGACCAAGCGGGTTTTCAGCTTCAGCGCGCGGTCAAGCTCAGCGCGGTCGTGCACCTCCACCAGCACAGCCATGTCCAAGCTGCGGGCCACGGCCTCCATGTCAGCCATTTGCGCATCGTCCAAGCAGGCAGCGATCAGCAAAATGGCGTCAGCCCCCATCGCCCGGGCTTCATACACCTGGTAGGCATCGATCATGAAATCCTTGCGCAACACGGGCAAGTCGCAACTGGCTCGGGCTTGTTTCAGAAAATCCACACTGCCCTGAAAGAACTGTTTGTCTGTCAAGACAGACAAACAAGCCGCTCCGTGCTCGGCATAGCTTTGCGCAATGTCAGCAGGAATGAACTCAGCGCGCAGCACGCCCTTGGATGGACTGGCTTTTTTGATTTCGGCGATCACAGCAGCTTGTCCTGCGGCAATTTTGGCGCGCATGGCCCCCTCAAAGTCTCGGGTCAGTACACGGCTCTCAGCATCAGCCCGCACCACGGCCATGGGTTTCTGCTTTTGTGCCGCGGCAACTTCCTCACGCTTGACTGCGATGATTTGGTCAAGGATGTCAGTCATGGTTTTTTTCCTGTACGGGCTCGGTGGCACCGTTTTTCAAAATTCGAACAAAAATGCGGTGCATCACCAACCCGACCACCACAAACAAAGCAGAGACGCCCAAGGCGATCCACACACCTTCACCTTGCCACATGGGTCAAACCGCCGATTGGCCAAAGGCCACAAATTGCGCCAGCTTGGCTTTGGCTGCCCCGGACTCAATGGCCACACGGGCGCGCGCCAAGCCGTCGGCAATGCTGTCAGCCACATTGGCCGCATACAAAGCAGCACCGGCATTGATCATGACGATGTCCCTTGCTGCACCGGGCTGATTGTCCAGCACGCCGCGCAACATCGCCATCGACTGCTCAGGCGTGTCCACTTTCAAGGCCCGGTTGCTGGCCATGGTCAAACCAAAATCTTCGGGGTGAATTTCGTATTCTGTGATCTGGCCGTTTTTAAGCTCGCCCACCAAAGTGGCTGCACCCAAGCTGATTTCGTCCATGCCATCACGGCCATAAACCACCACCGCATGCTGGGCACCCAGACGTTGCAAGGCACGCACCTGGATGCCCACCAAATCTGAATGGAACACGCCCATCAGAATGTTGGGAGCACTGGCCGGATTGGTCAGCGGCCCGAGGATGTTAAAAATGGTGCGCACACCCAGCTCTTTGCGCACCGGAGCCACGTTTTTCATGGCCGGATGGTGGTTAGGCGCAAACATGAAGCCAATGCCGACCTTTTCGATGGAGCGTGCGATTTGCTCAGGCGACAGATTGATGTTGCCACCCAGGGCCTCAACCACATCGGCGCTGCCCGATTT
Organism: Limnohabitans sp.; assembly: GCA_017986055.1. Taxonomy (GTDB): domain Bacteria; phylum Pseudomonadota; class Gammaproteobacteria; order Burkholderiales; family Burkholderiaceae_C; genus Limnohabitans_A. The sequence goes on from JAGNWH010000016.1 coordinate 2,979, forward strand.
GCTGCTGACGCTGCGCCCACCATGTTTGGCGGTTTTAGCCCCAGCAGCAGCGGCCACAAACATGGCGCAGGTCGAGATGTTGAAAGTGTGAGCGCCGTCACCTCCCGTTCCAACGATGTCGACCAAGTGCGTGGCATCGGCCACATGCACTTTGGTCGAGAACTCGCGCATGACCTGGGCTGCGGCAGTGATCTCGCCAATGGTTTCTTTTTTAACGCGCAAACCCGTCAACAATGCGGCAGTCATGACGGGCGACAACTCGCCATTCATGATCATGCGCATGATTTTGAGCATCTCGTCATGAAAAATCTCGCGGTGCTCGATGGTGCGTTGCAACGCTTCCTGGGGGGTGATGGGCATAGGGTTTCCTTGCGATGAATCGAAGAGGTTGAACGCGTCAATGCGTGGGCGCTTCCGTCAAGGCCAGCTTGAGACCGAAGCCCACAAACATGAAGCCCGCCAAGCGGTCAAGGTGTTGCAATCCACGCTGCAACAAGCGAGCACGTTGGGACAACCAAGAGGCTGCCAGCGCCCAGGCCATGCAAATCAGCAAGCCATTGAAATTGAACAAACACCCGAGCAACACAAAGGTCCATGCGGGATCAGGCGTATTGGTCGGAATGAATTGCGGCACGAAGGCCAAAAAAAACAAGGCCACTTTGGGGTTCAAGACATTGGTGGTAAACGCCTTGAGGAAAACCCAACGCAAAGCAGCGGCTTCGGGCGTCTTCGTGCGCGCACCCTGGGCCGGCAAGATACCACCTGCATCCCAGGACACATTGACCAGCTTGACAGTGGTCCACAGCAAACGCACGCCGATCCACATCAGGTAAGCCGCCCCCAACCATTTGATCGCGTTAAAAGCTGCGGCAGAAGTGGCCAGCAAGGCTCCCACGCCCAAAGCCGCTGCCGCCACATGAACAAAACACCCGGCCGTGATGCCCCATGCTGCCACCAAGCCTGCACGCACACCGCCACGCAAAGACTGGCTGACGATGAAAAGCACATCAGGTCCTGGCGTGAGATTGAGCAGCACGCCCGCCACCATGAACATCCAGAGTTGCTGTGCGTCCGGCATGGTTGATGCGGCTCAGTAAACGCCTGAGCGCACAAGACCTTGCGCCGCTTCGCGGGTTTGTTTGCGCATGAATTGACGAATACAGTCCAACGCATGGTCAATGCCTGCTGGGTCTACATTCAGATGCGTGACAAAGCGCAAACCGATCAGCCCCGTGGCCAGAACGCCCTGGGCTTTCAAGGCTTCCAGTAGCGCCGGGCCTCGGCCATCGGCCACCTCCACAAACACGATGTTGGTCTGGGCCGAGCGCACGTGCAAACCCTCTATGCCCTGCAGGCCTTGCGCCAGACGCTGTGCCAAAGCATGGTCGTCGGCCAATCGATCGACATGGTGATCCAGCGCGTGCAAAGCCGCTGCCGCCAACACACCCGACTGCCGCAAACCACCGCCCAGCACCTTGCGCCAACGAAGCGCTTTGGCGATCAGTTCACGCGAGCCACACAGGGCCGAGCCCACCGGCGCGCCCAAGCCTTTGCTGAAGCACACCGACACGCTGTCGAAATGGTCCACGATGCGGCGAACGCTGTCCATCACCGCACCGCCTTGGGCGTCGGCAACCGCCGCATTGAACAATCGGGCACCATCCAGATGTGTGGTCAAACCGTGCTGCCTGGCCAGCTGTGTGGCTTGCGCCAGGTAGTCTTGCGGCATGACGTGCCCGTTCCAAGTGTTCTCCAACGCCAGCAAGCGCGTGCGCGCAAAGTGACAGTCGATCGGTTTGATGGCTGCCGCGATGTCGGTCAGCGCCATTTCGCCTTGCGCGTTTTGTACGAGCGGCTGCGGCTGGATGCTGCCCAAAACAGCCGCCCCACCACCTTCATAGCGGTAGGTGTGGGCGTTTTGTCCCACGATGTACTCGTCGCCTCGTTCGCAATGCGCCATCAAGGCGCACAGATTGCTTTGCGTCCCAGAGGGCATGAACAAGGCGGCCTCTTTGCCGGTGATCTGCGCGATGCGTTCTTGCAAGGCATTGACCGTGGGGTCATCACCAAACACATCGTCACCCAGAGGAGCTGCCAGCATGGCCTCCCGCATCGCCGCTGTGGGCTGGGTGACGGTGTCGCTGCGCAAATCGATCATGGCCGTTCCAGAAAGTTCTTGAGCATCGCGTGACCGTGCTCGGTCAAGATGGATTCGGGATGGAATTGCACCCCCTCAATGTCGAGTTCGGTGTGACGCACGCCCATGATTTCGCCATCTTCGGTCCATGCCGTCACCTTCAGGCAGGGCGGACAGGTGGCCCGCTCAATCGCCAGCGAGTGGTATCGGTTGACGGTGAATTGCTGCGGCAAGTCTGCAAAAACACCTTCTTGGGTGGTCGTGATGACACTGGTTTTGCCGTGCATCAGCTCTTGCGCACGAACAATCTTGCCGCCAAACGCTGCGCCAATGCTCTGGTGCCCCAGACACACGCCCAAAATGGGCAACTTGCCCGCGAAATGTTGAATCGCCGCCACCGAAATGCCCGCCTCGGCAGGCGAACAAGGGCCAGGTGAAATCACCAAGCGATCAGGTTGCCGCGCGGCAATCCCCTCTAGGGTGATTTCGTCGTTACGAAACACCTCCACCTCCGCGCCCAGCTCACCAAAATACTGCACGATGTTGAAGGTGAACGAGTCGTAGTTGTCGACCATCAGGAGTTTGATTTTTTTCGCCATGATCACTCCAGCCCTTCTTCTACCAACTCACTCGCCCGCAACAAGGCGCGCGCCTTGTGTTCGGTTTCGCGCCATTCCATCTCGGGCACCGAATCGGCCACCACGCCCGCTGCCGCCTGCACATACAAAGTCTGGTCCTTGATGACGGCGGTGCGGATGGCAATGGCCACATCCATATCGCCCGCATAGCTGATGTAGCCACAAGCGCCGCCGTAAATGCCGCGCTTGACGGGCTCAAACTGGTCGATCAGCTCCATGGCGTGCACCTTGGGGGCACCCGTCAGGGTGCCGGCAGGGAAAGTGGCTTTGAGCACATCCATGTTGCTCATGCCCTCATTGAGCATCCCCTCGACGTTGCTCACGATGTGCATCACATGGCTGTAGCGCTCCACGACAAAGGCCTCAGTCACCTTGACGGAACCGATCTGGGCAATGCGCCCAATGTCGTTGCGGGCCAAATCGATCAACATCACATGCTCGGCCCGCTCTTTGGGGTCGTTGATCAGCTCGTGCTCGGCGGCCTTGTCTTTTTCGGGTGTTGCACCACGGGGGCGCGTGCCGGCCAGTGGGCGAATGATGACTTTGGCGCCCTCTTCGGTTTGCTCTTGTCGCACCAAGATCTCAGGACTGGCCCCGACCACATGAAAGTCGCCGAAGTTGTAGAAATACATGTACGGGCTAGGGTTGAGCGACCGCAGCGCCCGGTACAAGGACAGCGGGCTTTCGGTGTAGCGCTTCTTGATGCGCTGGCCCACTTGAACCTGCATGAAGTCACCCCCGGCAATGAGCTCCTTGGCTTTTTCCACGGCGGCGATGTAGTCGGCCTTGGCAAAGTCACGCTCGGCCGGATAAGACTGACTGGCTTTGACCACCGGCGCGCTGACCGAGTATTTGAGTTGTTCTTTCAGGTCGCGTAAGCGTTTTTTAGCGCCCACGTAGGCCTCGGGCATGGCCGGGTCGGCATAGACGATCAGGTAAAGCTTGCCCGACAGGTTGTCGATGACTGCCAGCTCTTCGCATTGCAAAAGCAAGATATCGGGCGTGCCCAAGGTGTCGGGCGGACAGGATTTCTCGAGTTTTTTCTCAATGTAGCGCACCGCATCGTAGCCAAAGTAGCCCGCCAGACCGCCACAAAAACGCGGCAAGCCCGGACGCAAGGCCACCTTGAAACGTTTTTGGTACTGCTCAATAAAATCCAGCGGGTTTCCCGCTGCGGTCTCGATCACCACGCCATCGCGCACCACCTCGGTCTTGGCCTCTGCACCAAAACCACTGGCACGCAACAGGCTGCGTGCAGGCAGGCCAATGAAGCTGTAGCGGCCGAAACGCTCACCGCCCACCACCGACTCCAGCAAGAAACTGTACTTGCCGTTGTCTTTGGTGTGTGCCAGCTTCAGGTAAAGCGACAGTGGGGTTTCCAGATCCGCAAAGGCTTCCAGCATAAGAGGAATGCGGTTGTAGCCTTGACTGGCCAGGCTTTTGAATTCAAGTTCGGTGATCACGGCAAGAGCCTCCAAAGCGCTCAGCGACCTCAGTCGAGGTGCTTTTCATTCATCCAGGTGCCCAGCCGGTGCCGGGCGCGGGTGGCGGGCAAGGCCGCACAGTCAATGGGGTCAGGCTGGCTGACGCCAGGGCCAGGCTCCCTGGCCTTCCACATGGGAATGGCTCGGCAGGCTGGCTGCGCAGGAGTGGCTGTAGATGATGAACATGATGGTCTTAGTGTAGCAAAGCTGTGAGGCCGATTTTCGCCCTGGCAAAGTGCCCACCAACTAGACGGCACTCAAGTGAGCAGGCAACGCAGCCAGTGAATCCAGCCATGCGGCGGCAGGGGTGTCTTGTACCCGTTGGCCATGGTTGTAGCCATAAGTCACCAACACCACGGGACACCCAGCAGCATGGGCAGCTTGGGCATCGTTACTGGAGTCACCCACCATCAAGGTTCTGGCCATTGGTGTGCCCAAGGCCTCACATGTTTTGAGGATGGGTAAAGGGTCCGGTTTTTTGCGTTCAAAACTGTCACCGCCAAACACATGGCCAAAGAAATGGTCCAGCGATTTCTCTTTCAAAAGCGCCAAGGCAAACGACAGTGGCTTGTTGGTCAGGCAAGCCATTGGCAAGCCTTGCTCTGCGAACACCTGCAAAGCCTCCAGCACGCCAGGATATACATCAGCAAACTGGCCATTGATCTGAAGGTAATGGTGCTGGTAACGCTGCCAGGCCCGATCAAACAAGGCATCCACCGACAGGGCCGGACAGGCCTGACCGACCCCCTTGACCTCGGATCGTGTGATCTGGTAAGCCAGCAACGTGCGGATCAGGTGCTCCGAGCCTTTGCCAATGGTCTGCTCGATCAGGGCGTTGGAGACCGGAGGCAAGTCCAGATCAGCCATGGTGCGGTGCAGGGCCACCTGAAAATCACCCAAGGTGTGAACCATGGTGCCGTCCAGGTCAAAAATGACCGCTTCGATCTGCGTCAGATCCTGTAAAGGGCTGACCATCGCATCAGCCCAAGGCCACGCGCATTTGGTCGATCACGGCTTTGTAATCGGGCTTGCCAAAAATGGCACTGCCCGCCACAAAAGTGTCGGCACCTGCATCGGCAACACGGCGAATGTTGTCAACCTTGATGCCGCCATCAACTTCAAGGCGAATGTCGCGGCCGCTGGCGTCAATGAGTTTGCGTGCTTGTTCAATTTTGCGCAGGGCGGAATCAATGAAACTCTGCCCCCCAAAACCGGGGTTGACACTCATGATGAGGATCAAATCAATCTCGTCAATGGTCCACTCGAGCACGTCCAACGGCTCTGCCGGGTTAAACACCAAGCCCGCTTTGACGCCCTTGCTTTTGATCGCCTGCACACTGCGGTGCACATGCCCACTGGCATCTGGATGAAAGCTGATGAGGTCGGCACCGGCTTCCGCAAACGATGCAGCCAAGGCATCCACAGGGGAAATCATCAAGTGCACATCAATCGGTACAGCCACACCCGCTGCCGTTTTGGCATGCGGCTTCAAAGCCTGACAAATCATCGGGCCAAATGTGAGGTTGGGCACGTAATGGTTGTCCATCACGTCAAAGTGAATCCAGTCAGCACCTGCGTCGATGACGCTTTTGACTTCTTCGCCCAAGCGTGCGAAATCGGCCGAGAGGATGGAAGGGGCAATTCGGTAGGTCGTCGTCATCTCTGAATTGTCGCAGTTAACATGTCCAAATGTCTGCTCACACCGTTCAAATTGATGCGCTGCCCCAATACGAGGCAGATCAAAGCAACCCCCTTCAAGATATTTTTGCTTTTGCCTACACCATCACAGTGACCAACACGGGCACGGTGCCTGTCCAGTTGATCTCACGTCACTGGGTTATTCAGGATGAACGTGGGCATACAGAAGAAGTCAAAGGCTTGGGTGTCGTGGGTCAGCAGCCCTTACTGCGTCCCGGCGAGTCTTTTCAATACAGCAGCGGTTGCCGCCTGCGTGCCCCTAGCGGAACGATGCACGGCAGTTTCTTTTTTGTGGCTGAAGATGGACATCGCTTTGATGTGTCCATTGCCACATTTGTGCTCGAATCCTCGGATTCTGCCCTCGCAGGGCGCACACTCCACTGAACCCTGTTGAGTGACTTGCGGTTAAGCTCATAGTCATGGGTGAATTTGACCTGATTGAACGCTTTTTTAAACGCCCGCCACGACAGGCGGATATCGGCATTGGCGATGACTGCGCCATATGGTCACCACGCGCAGGACATCAACTGGCTTTTTCAGCCGACATGTTGGTCGAGGGGCGTCATTTTCTATCGACCGTTGACCCCTCCCGTCTTGGCCATAAAGCACTGGCTGTAAATCTGAGTGATCTGGCGGCTTGCGGCGCAAGCCCGCGAGCTTTTCTCTTGTCCTTGTCTTTGCCACGCGCAGATGAAATCTGGCTATCTGGTTTTTGCCAAGGCCTGCATCAATTGGCCGACGCACATGGATGTGAACTGATTGGCGGCGACACCACGCAAGGGCCTTTGAACATAGCGATCACCGTGATGGGCGATTTGCCGCAAGGGCAATCTATCTTGCGAAACGGTGCTCAGATTGGCGACGATTTGTATGTCAGTGGTCACTTGGGAGATGCTCGCTTGGCACTTGAAGCCTTTCGCGGCGCCATCAGCTTGCCACAAACTGTCTTTGATGCAGCCAGGTTGCGGATGGAGTTGCCCACACCCCGCGTTGCACTCGGGCAGGCCCTTCGCGGCATCGCCAACGCCATGGCCGACATCAGTGATGGCCTGCTTGGTGACTTGGGACATATCCTCAAAGCCAGCCGTGTGGGCGCTGAAATTGAATTGCCTTTGACGCAAACACTGATGCAAACCACCGACATTTGGGACTGCCCCGCCGATCTGTCCATGACTTGCATCTTGTCAGGTGGCGATGATTACGAGCTGGTGTTCTGCGCACCAGCCTCTGCATCGGCTCAAGTCAACGCAGCCGCACAGGCCTCTGGAACGCGTGTCACCCGCATTGGACGAATCACCGAATCTCAAAACCTGGTTTTACTGAATGAATTGGGCCAAAGCGTACACAACCCATTTCGATCGTTCGATCATTTCGCATGAACATGACTCAAGCCACAGCCTCTGAAGCCGCCATTCGGCAACATAAGCCCAATGCAGCGTTCATGCTTTCGCATCCGGCACATGTCATTGCGTTGGGTTTTGGCTCTGGTTTGGCCCCTAAAGCGCCGGGCACGGTCGGGAGTCTTTGGGGTTGGTTATCTTGGCTAGTGCTCCAGAACTACCTGTCCCTGTCGGCACAAATTACATTGATTGTCTTTGGACTCCTTTTAGGCTGGTGGGCATGCACCGTCACGGCGCGCAATATGGGCATCAGTGATCCAGGATCCATCGTGTGGGACGAGATCATCGCCATATGGCTGATTTTTTATCTGGTCATGCCATCCAACTTTGGCGGGCAACTTGCGGCATTCGTCTTGTTCCGGTTTTTTGATGCGGCCAAACCCGGTCCTGTCGCATGGGCAGATCAACTGTTCAAAGGATTTGGCTGGCGTGGTGGGTTTGGCATCATGTGGGACGATATCGTTGCGGCATTTTGCACACTGCTGACCCTCGCTTTGTGGAGGTGGTTTCATGCCTGACATGGCCCTGCGGGTGGCTGAGCGCTTGACGGGTTTGAAATGGATGCTGTCAACAGCAGAAAGCTGCACGGGCGGCATGATTGCAGCCCATTGCACCGACTTGGCAGGGTCCAGCGCTTGGTTTGACCGTGGATTTATCACTTACTCCAACGAAGCTAAGGCACAAATGCTGGGTGTTCCGAACGAACTCATTGCGACTCATGGGGCGGTCAGCGAGCCCGTTGCGCTCGCGATGGCGTTGGGTGCCGTTTATTGGTCTGGAGCACAGGCCTCTATTGCCGTCACTGGCGTAGCGGGCCCCAGCGGCGGCAGTCCTGAAAAACCAGTCGGCACAGTCTGGCTGGCATGGTGCATCAACGGTATTGTTTCAGCTGAAATCAAGCACTTTGACGGCAACCGCAATCAGGTCAGGCAAGCCACGGTGAAGCATGCGCTTCTGGGTCTGATCATGCGACTGCCTGAGTAATCAGGCGAAAAGACTGCCCAAACGAAAAAACCCTCCGAAGAGGGTTTTTTGATATTCAACCGAAGTTGAAATTTGGTTGCGGGGGCCGGATTTGAACCAACGACCTTTGGGTTATGAGCCCAACGAGCTACCAGACTGCTCCACCCCGCGGTATCTTTAAATTATACCTTACTCTGCTGCTGTTTCAGCAGAAGAATCAGCACGATCAACCAATTCAACCAAAGCCATCGGTGCATTGTCACCCACGCGGTAACCCATTTTCAGGATGCGTGTGTAACCACCAGGACGCTTGGCAAAACGAGGGCCCAGATCGGCAAACAATTTGACGACGCTGTCACGGTCGCGCAGACGGTTGAATGCCAAGCGCTTGTTGGACAAGCTGTCTTCTTTGGCCAAAGTGATCATCGGCTCAATCACGCGACGCAGCTCTTTGGCTTTAGGGAGTGTTGTCTTGATGACTTCGTGCTCAATGAGCGAGTTCATCATGTTGCGCAGCATGGCGAGGCGGTGCTCGCTGGTGCGGTTCAATTTACGGAGGCCGTGTCCGTGACGCATGGTGCTTTCCTTTCTTTATTAAACAGGCAGCCGTATCAGGTACTGCCCGTGCACACCCCGGAATTATTCCGGGAACTTTGTATTATCGCTTTTCCAAACCAGCTGGAGGCCAAGCTTCGAGCTTCATGCCCAAAGTCAGACCACGGGAAGCCAAAACTTCCTTGATTTCATTGAGTGATTTGCGACCCAGATTAGGGGTCTTAAGCAATTCATTCTCAGTGCGCTGGATGAGGTCGCCGATGTAGTAAATGTTTTCTGCTTTGAGGCAGTTGGCCGAACGAACAGTGAGTTCGAGTTCGTCCACAGGGCGCAACAAAATCGGATCGAAGCTGCCTGCACCACCGCGTTGAGCGGGCTCATTGAATGCAGACAATTCGCTGCCTTCAAGTTGTGCAAACACAGCCAATTGCTCGACGAGGATCTTGGCAGAAGAACGCACAGCGTCTTCAGCGGTGATGGCGCCGTTGGTTTCGATCTCGATGACCAACTTGTCCAGATCAGTGCGCTGTTCAACGCGAGCGCTTTCAACGGTGTAGCTCACGCGCTTGACCGGAGAGAACGATGCATCAAGAACAATGCGGCCCAAAGCTTTGGTAGGCTCGTCAGCAAAACGGCGCATGCTGCCGGGCACATAGCCACGACCTTTTTCAACCTTGATCTGCATGTCCAGCTTGCCGCCGTGGGACAAATTGGCAATGACGTGCTCAGGATTGATGATTTCAACATCGTGAGGAGTCTGGATGTCAGCAGCTGTGACAGCACCTTCGCCGTCTTTGCGCAGACTCAGAGTCACTTCGTCGCGGTTGTGCAGTTTAAAAACCACACCTTTGAGGTTCAACAGGATGTTGACGACATCTTCTTGAACGCCATCAATAGAAGAGTACTCATGCACAACACCAGCGATGGTGACTTCTGTGGCGGAGTAACCGACCATGGAAGACAACAAAACGCGACGCAATGCGTTGCCGAGGGTGTGACCGTAACCACGCTCGAATGGTTCCAACGTGACTTTGGCACGGTTGGCGGCCAATTGTTCGACTTGGATGGCTTTGGGTTTCAACAGATTGGTTTGCATTCAGACTTCCTCTCAATACCCCCGGTTCGTTACACCGGTAAGGCTGATGAAGCACCCGGCCCACAATGCCTTGTGCGCCGGGAACGATTGAAACAACGAATTAACGTGAATACAGTTCGACGATCAACGATTCGTTGATGTCAGCTGCGAATTCATCGCGATCAGGGACCTTCTTGAAGGTGCCTTCGGCCTTGTCGGCATTGACTTCAACCCAAGCTGGCATGCCCACTTGCAAGGCCAACTGCAAAGCTTCAACCACGCGGTTTTGCTTTTTGGATTTCTCACGAACAGCGATCACGTCGCCGGCCTTGACCAAATATGAGGGGATGTTCACGGACTGACCGTTCACTGTAATAGCCTTGTGGGACACCATTTGACGCGCTTCAGCGCGAGTGGAGCCGAAGCCCATACGGTAAACCACGTTGTCCAAGCGGCACTCCAACAGGCCCAACAGGTTAGAGCCTGTATTGCCTTTGCGGCGATCAGCTTCAGCAAAGTAACGACGGAACTGCTTTTCGAGCACGCCATACATGCGTTTGACTTTTTGCTTTTCACGCAATTGCAGACCGTAGTCCGAAGTGCGCTGACCCGAAGTGCGACCGTGCTGGCCTGGCTTGGTATCAAATTTGGACTTGTCAGCGATCGAGCGACGTGCGCTCTTCAGGAACAGGTCCGTGCCTTCACGGCGTGAGAGTTTGGCCTTGGGGCCGAGGTAACGTGCCACTTGAAATCCTTTTATGCATCTACCGCATCAAAAAATGCGGGAGCCAGGCGATGCAAGCATGGCCTGGCGGTGGGCTTGGTTTGAAATTAGATACGACGACGCTTTTGAGGGCGGCAGCCGTTGTGCGGGACCGGTGTCACGTCAGCAATTGACGTGATGCGGATACCCAATGCACCCAGGGCACGAACCGAAGACTCGCGACCAGGGCCTGGACCCTTGATTTCGACGTCCAAGTTTTTGATGCCTTGTTCTTGGGCTGCACGACCTGCAACTTCAGAAGCAACCTGAGCAGCAAAAGGTGTCGACTTGCGCGAACCCTTGAAGCCCTGGCCACCCGAAGAAGCCCACGACAAGGCATTGCCTTGGCGATCAGTGATCGTGATGATGGTGTTGTTGAACGACGCGTGAACGTGTGCAATGCCGTCAGCAATATTCTTGCGAACTTTTTTGCGAACACGTTGAGATGCGCTGTTTGATTGTGCTTTAGCCATAGTGGTCTCTCAATCCTGCTTATTTCTTCAGAGCCGCTGCGCCTTTGCGCGGACCCTTGCGAGTACGTGCATTGGTGCGTGTACGCTGACCGCGCATAGGCAAGCCACGGCGATGGCGGAAACCACGATAGCAACCAATGTCCATCAAACGCTTGATGTTCATGGTGGTTTCGCGACGCAGATCACCTTCGATGGTGAAAACTGCGATTTGATCGCGAATTTTTTCGAGATCAGCGTCCGTCAGATCTTTGATCTTTTTGGAATAAGCGATGCCAGAAGCTTCGCAAATTTGTCGAGCGCGGGTGCGACCAATACCGAAGATGGCTGTCAAGCCAATTTCAGCATGTTTGTGCGGCGGAATGTTGATGCCAGCGATACGTGCCATTTTCGTCCTCTAAAACTAATTCAATCAGCCTTGACGCTGCTTGTGACGTGGATCTGTACAGATCACACGAACAACGCCTTTACGGCGAATGATTTTGCAGTTGCGGCAAATTTTTTTCACCGAAGCCGAAACTCTCATGGTTTTCTCCTAAAACTCATCGTTACCCAGACCTTCTCAGACCAGGTGAAATTTTGTGGCCCTGCACAAAAGCACAGGGGTTTTTTACCGAAACCTATCCACCTGCTCCAGAATTTAGAAATCCTGTTCGGTGCTTAATCTCAACAAATGATCATTCGAATCTTCACAGTCACAAAATGCGCACATCTTGTTCACTGATCAGGATTTGAAACTGGCTTTCTTCAAAAGCGAATCGTATTGTTGAGACATCAAATAATTTTGCACCTGAGCCATGAAATCCATGGTCACGACCACAATGATCAGCAACGATGTGCCACCAAAGTAAAACGGAACATTATATTTCAGAATCAGGAACTCGGGCAACAGACACACAAATGTGATGTATGCAGCCCCAGCCATTGTCAAACGCAACAAAATCTTGTCGATGTAACGTGCTGTTTGATCACCTGGGCGAATGCCCGGAATGAAAGCACCACTCTTTTTGAGGTTGTCTGCTGTTTCGCGGCTGTTGAAAACCAAGGCCGTGTAGAAAAAACAGAAAAACACAATGGCTGCAGCGTACAACATGACATAGATCGGTTGACCTGGTGTCAAGCTGCTCGAAACATCCTTGAAGAAGCGAACCACAACACTGTCTGTTTCACCGGAACTGAACCAGTTGATGACGGTTGCAGGCAACAAGATGATCGATGAGGCAAAAATCGGAGGAATCACACCCGCCATGTTCAGCTTGAGCGGCAAGTGCGACGATTGACCACCGTACACCTTATTGCCGACCTGACGTCGAGCGTAATTCACCAATATTTTCCGCTGTCCACGTTCAACGAAAACCACGAAGTAAGTCACGAGGACCACTACAGCAATGATCAACATGGATACCAGAGGATTCATGGCGCCTGTGCGAACAAGCTCAAACAAACCACCCAAAGCACTTGGCAAGCCGGCCGCAATACCAGCGAAGATCAGAATGGAAATACCATTGCCCAATCCACGCTCAGTGATCTGCTCACCCAGCCACATCAAAAACATGGTGCCAGCAGTCAAACTGACCACTGCCGTCATCCGGAAGCCAAAGCCTGGATTGATCACCAATCCTGCCGAAGCTTCTAATGCCACCGCAATGCCCAGTGATTGAAACACCGCCAAGCCCAATGCACCGAATCGTGTGTACTGAGTGATTTTGCGACGTCCTGCCTCGCCTTCTTTCTTCATCTGCTCGAAGGCAGGAAGAACGTAAGTCAACAACTGCATCACAATCGATGCAGAAATGTACGGCATGATGCCCAGCGCGAACACGGTAAACCGTGACAAAGCACCACCCGAGAACATGTTGAACAAGCTCAAGATGCCGCCTTGCTGACCATTGAACAGCTGCTTCAGCTGCTCAGGATCAATGCCAGGAACTGGAATGTGTGCGCCCGCACGGTAGACCACCAGCGCGAGCAGCAAGAAGACCAGCCGACGACGCAGGTCGCCGAACTTGTCCCCTTTGGCTGTCTGATTAGCGCTGGTTGCCACGATGTGTCTCGCCTATCAACATTCAGGCTACGGAGCCACCAACGGCTTCGATCGCAGCTTTGGCACCAGCTGTCGCACCAATGCCTGTCAATTTGACGGCCTTAGCGAGTTCGCCAGTATTGATCACCTTGACCACTTTGGCCATCTGTGAAACCAAGCCAGCCTGCTTCAGTGTCAACACATCCACTTCAGCCAAGTCCAAACGGGACAAGGTTGTCAATGTGATTTCTGCGTTGTACTTGAGCAAATGTGACTTAAAGCCGCGCTTGGGCAGACGACGCTGCAAAGGCATTTGACCGCCTTCGAAGCCCACCTTGTGGTAGCCACCCGAACGGGATTTTTGACCTTTGTGACCACGGCCGGCGGTTTTACCCAGACCCGAACCGATACCACGGCCAACGCGACGCGCTGCGTGCTTGGAGCCTTCTGCGGGCTTGATGCTATTGAGTTCCATCATCGGCCTCTCAGAGAACTTTGACCAGATAGCTGATCTTGTTGATCATGCCGCGCACTGCGGGTGTGTCCTGCAGCTCACTCACGGAGTTGAGCTTGCGCAGACCCAAACCACGGACTGTGGCGCGGTGCGAAACTTTGGTGCCAATCGGGCTGCGAACCAGTTGGACTTTCACGGTTGATTGTGTCGTCATGTTCGATCTCCGGTTCAGCCGAACAACTCTTCAACGGACTTGCCACGTTTGGCAGCCACGTTGGAAGCTGTTGTGCAATTGGACAATGCGTCCAGAGTGGCACGAACCATGTTGTAAGGGTTGGACGAACCATGGCTCTTGGCCACGATGTCGGTGATACCTACCACTTCGAACACTGCGCGCATAGGACCACCAGCAATGATGCCGGTACCCTTAGGGGCTGGAGCCATCATGACGCGGGCTGCGCCGTGGTGACCGTGAACTGCATGGTGAATCGTGCCATTTTTGAGGTGGACTTTGGCCAGGTTGCGACGGGCTTCTTCCATCGCTTTTTGCACGGCTGCTGGCACTTCTTTCGATTTGCCCTTGCCCATGCCCACTTTGCCATCGCCGTCACCGACCACGGTCAACGCTGCGAAACCCAAGATACGGCCACCCTTGACCACCTTGGTCACGCGGTTGACCGCGATCATCTTTTCGCGCAGACCGTCTTCAGGACCGTCGCTCTGCGGTTTTGCTGTAAATTTAGCCATTTGTAACTCCGATCCGTTTAGAACTGCAGACCTGCTTCACGGGCTGCTTCGGCCAAAGCCTTGACACGACCGTGGTAAGCGAAACCTGCGCGGTCGAAGGCGACCTTCTCAACGCCAGCAGCTTTTGCTTTTTCAGCAATGCGCTTGCCAATGACTGCGGCAGCAGCGGCATTGCCACCTTTGCCTGTAGCGCCCAGAGCCGTGCGCACTTCGGCTTCGGCTGTTGAGGCACTGGCCAACACTTTGGTACCACAGCCAGAGATAACGCTGGCGTAGATGTGCAGGTTGGTGCGGTTCACGGTCAAACGTGCCACGCCTTGCTGTGCAATGCGGATGCGTGTTTGACGTGCACGACGGAGACGCTGCTCTTTCTTGGTCAACATGATGCAGCTCCTTATTTCTTCTTAGTCTCTTTGATCGTGATCTTCTCATCCGAATAACGGATGCCCTTGCCTTTGTAAGGCTCAGGAGGACGAACAGCACGGATCTCAGCAGCAATTTGGCCAACACGTTGACGGTCGGCACCCTTGATCACGATTTCGGTCGCGGTCGGAGTGGCCACCGTAATGCCAGCAGGCATATCGATGTTGACAGGATGTGAATAACCAACAGCCAGGTTCAATTTGGCGCCAGAGGCAGCCGCCTTGTAACCCACACCGACCAGGTTCAACTTCTTCTCGAAGCCTTTGGTCACGCCAGTCACCATGTTGTTCACCAGCTGACGCAAGGTGCCGCTCATGGCATTGGCTTCACGTGAATCATTGGCGGGGGCAAAGCTCAGCTTGCCACCTTCGTTGCTCACGGTCACCAGCATGTTGGATGCGATGGCCAATTGACCACCAGCGCCCTTCACACTGATTTGATCTTGTTTGATCGACACATCCACACCAGCGGGGATGGTCACAGGCATTTTTCCTACGCGGGACATTCTTTTTCTCCCTTTAAGCGACGTAGCACAGCACTTCGCCGCCGACACCGGCTGCACGCGCTTTGCGATCAGTCATCACGCCCTGGGGTGTGGTGACGATGGCCACGCCCAAGCCGTTTTGGACTTGAGGAATAGCATCACGGCCTTTGTACACACGCAGGCCTGGACGGCTCACGCGCTCGATACGCTCGATGACCGGACGGCCAGCGTAGTACTTCAGGGCAATTTCGAGAACGGACTTGCCGTCTTCGGTTTTGACTTGGAAGCCATCAATGTAGCCTTCATCTTTCAGCACTTGGGCGATGGCAACCTTCACTTTGGAAGATGGAACCAACACGATGGCTTTTGACACCATTTGTGCGTTACGGATGCGGGTCAACAGATCGGCAATAGGATCACTCATGCTCATGTTGTTATCTCCTGCCGATTACCAGCTGGCCTTGGTCACGCCCGGAATGTTGCCTGCAAAGGCTAATTCACGGATCTTGGCGCGACCCAGACCAAATTGACGGAACGTACCGCGTGGGCGACCGGTGATTGCACAGCGGTTGCGTTGACGGGTCGGGTTGGCGTTGCGCGGAAGCTTTTGCAGACCCAGACGGGCGGCTGCACGCTCTTCATCGCTGCGCTTGGCATCGTTGGCGATGGCTTTAAATTCAGCGTATTTTTTCGCGAATTTAGCTGCCAGTTTTTCACGCTTGAGCTCGCGCTCGATCAAAGCTACTTTAGCCACGTGACACCTCAGTTCTTGAAGGGGAAGCGGAAAGCTGCCAAAAGAGCTTTGCACTCTTCGTCAGACTTAGCCGTTGTGGTGATGCTGATATTGAGACCACGCAAGGCATCAACCTTGTCATACTCAATCTCAGGGAAAATGATCTGCTCTTTAACGCCGATGTTGTAGTTACCACGACCATCGAACGCACGACCAGAAATACCACGGAAGTCACGAACACGAGGCAAAGCCACGGTCACGAAACGGTCCAGGAATTCATACATCTGAACGCCACGCAGTGTCACCATGCAGCCAATAGGCTGTTGCTCACGGATCTTGAAGCCGGCAATCGCTTTCTTGGCCTTGGTCACCACAGGCTTTTGGCCTGCGATTTTGGTCAAGTCGCTCACAGCGTGGTCCATGACTTTTTTATCAGCCACCGCCTCAGACACACCCATGTTCAAGGTGATCTTGGTGATGCGAGGAACCTGCATTGGCGACTTGTAGCCAAATTTGGCAATCAAGTCAGCAGAGATTTTCTCGCGGAAGAGTTGTTGCAAACGTGCCATGCTCATGCCACCTTGATTTCTTCGCCGCTTGACTTGTAAACGCGGACGCGTTTTCCATCAGCCTGCAGCTTGACGCCCACACGATCAGCCTTGCCAGTTGCAGCGTTGAAAATCGCCACATTGGATTGGTGAATCGGCATGGCCTTTTCGATAATGCCGCCAGTTGTACCCTTCATTGGGTTTGGCTTGGCATGCTTTTTGACGAGGTTTACACCTTCGATCAACAGATGCGAGTCACTGGCGCGCAGCGACACTGTGCCGCGCTTGCCTTTGTCACGACCTGTGATGACGATGATTTCGTCGCCCTTGCGAATCTTGTTCATGGCGCGTCCTTACAGTACTTCAGGAGCCAGGGACACGATCTTCATGAACTTCTCGGTACGCAGTTCACGCGTGACCGGGCCGAAGATGCGGGTGCCAATAGGCTCCAACTTGGCATTCAGCAACACGGCTGCGTTGCCATCGAATTTAATGAGGGAGCCATCGCCGCGGCGAATGCCTTTGGCAGTACGAACCACCACAGCACTGTAGATCTCGCCTTTTTTGACGCGACCACGTGGGGCGGCTTCTTTGATGCTCACTTTGATGATGTCGCCAACACTTGCATAGCGACGCTTGGACCCGCCGAGCACCTTAATGCACAGCACGGACTTTGCGCCGGTGTTGTCGGCCACATCCAACCGAGATTCTGTCTGGATCATTTCTTTATTCCCAACTTGTATTTCTTGCCCGCCAGCCTTGCAGCCAACAAACAGAAATCAGTCTTGGACCCGTCATTCACGCTGCGAACCACTCGCAGCACTTCAGTTTGGGCAGATACCTACGCTTTTTGCAAAGCGAAGCCCTCTATTATGTCTGAAAAAACAGCCCTGCGCAACAAGTTGTCCAAATTATTTGCAATTAACAAGCAATCATGGACCCGTGAGTCACCTATTTAGCCCAGCCAAAGGGTTTGAAGCCCCTGCTTTAAATGGAACCGCCAGATGTGCGACGCCTTGCTGGAGTCGATGGCGTGCAAACTGCCGTCGGTGTGCTGCCATAGCGGCTGGCGGCTGGCTGTCGCTTGTGCCAAAGGCCATGTGGCCACCCTCGACGCGGGCACGGACGCCTTGGCACACAGTCTGGGAGTCACTCTAATTTGCCCGTTATAAGAGACAGCCAGCTACAAGCCCGTTTTTCCAGCCTTTACGGTTCACTTGCACTGCGCACCCAAAGGCTGACAGCGTGTTGGCCATGACAAATTTATCGGGCTTCGTGCTCCGTCCCCGCCAGCTGAGCAAAATATTGGGCAAATTCGCGCTGCGCTTTAGCCACGCCTTTGCTGGCTTGGGCTGAAACCACAGCACGCGAGTTGGTGGCCTCATGGTCAAGCATCCAGAATGCAGTCCATTTTTGCAGGGCCAAACCAAAGTCGCGACAACAAAAAGCGACAATTCCCGGACATACCATCGGCATCAGACACACAAGGCACGCACCCCAATGACCTCAAGCTCACAGCACATCGCATTCATCGGCGGCGGCAACATGGCCAGCGCCATCATCGGCGGGCTGATCCGTCAAGGCATGAAGCCTGAGCAGATCACCGTGGTCGAGCCCTTTGCAGAGACCGCAGCAAAACTACAGCTGGACTTCGGCATCACCGCCCTGCCCGCGGCGGGCCCGGACCTGGCACAAGCGCAACTGGTGGTCTGGGCGGTCAAACCTCAAATGTTCAACGAAGCCGCCGTGCCCGTCATGCCGCACACCCGCGGTGCCTTGCACCTGTCAGTGGCCGCAGGCATCCGAACCGACAGCATCTGCCGCTGGGTAGGCACCGATCGCGTGGTGCGCTGCATGCCCAACACCCCCGCCTTGGTGGGCCAGGGCATCACGGGGCTTTTCCCCTGCCCATCCGTCACGCCCGCCGACAAAGCGCTGGTGGAGCAGGTCATTGGCACCACCGGCCAATACCTTTGGGTGCAAGAAGAATCGCATCTGGATGCGGTGACCGCCCTGTCGGGCTCCGGACCGGCCTATGTGTTTTATTTCCTCGAAGCCATGACCGAAGCAGGTGCGGGCATGGGGCTGAGCGCCGAGCAGGCTTATCAACTGGCCGTGGCCACTTTCTCGGGTGCCGCCTCTTTGGCTGCGGCATCGACAGAATCACCCGAAGTGCTGCGCCAGCGCGTCACATCCAAAGGCGGTACGACCTACGCGGCCATCACCGCCATGGAGGCCGCCGGCATCAAGGCCTCTTTTGTGAATGCCATGCAGGCCGCCGAGCAACGCGCACGCGAGCTGGGCGACGAATTCGGCAAAGCCTGAAGCGGCAAGCCTTCAGTCTGAACTTGGCCTAGCGCCTGATGCCCGCCAAAGGCCGTCAGGCAACGCCATAAGAAAGTACCACGCCCACAAACACGCTGAACCCGAGCCAGTGGTTCTGTCGAAAGGCCTTGAAACAGCCCTCACGTTCACGGTGGCGGATCAAAAAATAGTGCCAAACCACTTGTGCGGCAGAAGCAACCCAAGCCAGCCAGAACCACGCGCCTTGCTGCGGGGCGTTCAGCAGCCACGCCCAGATCAACAAATACGCCCCATAAAAGCCCATGATGGCGGGCACATCGCGGTCACCCAGGGTGATGGCTGAGGTTTTCATGCCGATTTTGAGGTCGTCATCACGATCGACCATGGCGTATTCCGTGTCATAGGCCAGCACCCAAAACAAGTTACCCAGCAACAAACCCCAAGCCAGCAAAGGCACATCGCTCTGCACTGCGGCAAACGCCATCGGAATGCCGAAGCTGAACGCCACGCCCAACACCGCTTGCGGCATGGACACATAACGCTTGGCGTAGGGGTAAATCAGCGTCACCGCCAAAGCGGCAAACGACCACTGGATGGCAGCCGTGTTCGTCGTCAGCACCAAACCAAACGCACACAGCGCCAGCACGGCCCCCACCCACAAGGCCTCTTTCGTGCCGATGCGCCCGCTCGTCACCGGGCGGTTGGCGGTGCGTTTGACGTGTTTGTCAAAGTCACGGTCGGCCACGTCGTTCAGGCAGCAGCCCGCGCTGCGCATGAGGATCGTGCCCAAAGTAAACACCGCGATCAGATGCCAGCCCGGAAAGCCGCCTGCGGCCACCCACAACGCGGCCAAGGAAGGCCACAGCAACAGCAGCCAACCCGCAGGACGGTTCCAGCGGATCAAGTCCAGATAAAGCTTGAGTTTGTCGGTCATGCGGGGCCTCAAGACAAGCGCGTCACACCCGGCAATGGGCAAGCATAGATGGCGTTGCGCACGGCGGCTATCGCCTCGTAGCGGGTGTAGCTGCGACGCCATGCCAACACCACGCGGCGCGTGGGTGGCTTGCCGCCCGCAGGGTCCACGATGGGCAGGTAGCGCACAGGCGAATCGTGCCATCCGCCCGAACGCTTGTGCACCGGCTTGAGCTCGGGCACCGACAGGCGCGGCACCAAAGTCACGCCCATGCCGGCAGCCACCATGTGCTTGATGGTTTCCAGCGACGAGCCCTCAAAGGTCTTGCGGATGCCGTCGGTCTGGCTCGCATAACGCGCGAATTCGGGGCACACCTCCAGCACATGGTCGCGAAAGCAATGCCCCGCACCCAGCAACAGCATGGTCTCGTTTTTCAGCTGCTCGGGCGTGATAAAGGCTTCTGCGGCCAAGGGATGGTTGAGCGGCAAAGCCGCCATGAAGGTCTCGTCGTACAAGGGGGCGACCGCCAGACCCGACTCGGGAAACGGCTCGGCCAAAATTGCGCAATCGAGCTCGCCGGTGCGCAGCATTTCCAGCAAACGCACAGTGAAGTTTTCTTGCAGCATCAAGGGCATTTGCGGCATGTCGGTGATGATCTGGCGCACCAGATCGGGCAGCAAATAAGGCCCGATGGTGTAAATCACCCCCAAGCGCATGGTGCCGGCCAAAGGGTCTTTGCCGCGCTTGGCGATTTCCTTGATTTCAGCGGCTTGCTCCAACACGCTTTGGGCCTGGCGCACGATTTCTTCGCCCAGCGGGGTCACGGACACCTCACTGGCGCTGCGTTCGAACAGCTTGACCTCCAGCTCTTCTTCCAACTTCTTGATGGCCAGTGACAAGGTCGGCTGCGACACAAAGCAGGCCTCGGCGGCCTTGCCAAAATGCTTTTCTCGAGCCACGGCCACGATGTATTTGAGTTCGGTCAGGGTCATGAAGGGTATTTGAACATCAAGCCTTTAGATACTCGGATTTTCCGCCCAACCAACGGCCAATGTGCCGCTCGGCTAAATGCGGGTGCCGGTCCAGCATCTGCGGAGCCAACGCACGCGCCCAGTCCAGCAAATGCCCATCGGTCTCCAGATCGGCAAAACGCAGCAAGGGCGCACCCGACTGGCGTGCCCCCAAGAACTCGCCCGGCCCGCGAATCTCCAGATCGCGCCGCGCAATTTCAAACCCGTCGTTCGTCTCGACCATGGCACGCAGCCGCTCGCGCGCGGTTTCGCTCAAACGCCCGCCCTCGGGTGTGCCATACAAGAGCACACAGGCCGAGGCCGCCGCACCCCGGCCCACCCGGCCACGCAGTTGGTGCAATTGGCTTAGGCCAAAGCGCTCGGCATGCTCGATCACCATCAGCGAGGCATTGGGCACGTCCACCCCCACCTCGATCACCGTGGTGCTGACCAGCACGCCCATCTGGCCTGCGGTAAACAAATCCATCACCGCCTTCTTTTCGGCCACGGGCATGCGCGAATGCAGCAAGCCCACCATCACACCGGGCAGCGCTTCGCTCAGGTCGGCGTGGGTTTGCGTGGCATTGGTCAAGTCCAGCGCTTCGCTTTCTTCGATCAAAGGGCAGACCCAATACACCTGCCGCCCTTCGTGTAACTGCGCACCAATGCGCTCAACCACCTCGTGGCGGCGGTGGTCTGACACCACGCGGGTCACGATGGGGGTGCGTCCAGGGGGCAACTCATCGATCACCGACACGTCCAGATCGGCGTAATAGCTCATGGCCAGCGTGCGCGGAATCGGCGTGGCCGTCATCATCAGCATGTGCGGCTCCATGCCATCGGCCTGCATCTTGCCGCGCAGAGCCAGGCGCTGCGCCACCCCAAACCGGTGCTGCTCATCGATCACGGCCAGTGCCAGATTTTTGAACTTGACGTGGTCCTGAATCACCGCGTGCGTGCCCACCACCAGTGCGGCCTCGCCCGACTCGATCAGCGCCAGCATGGCGGCACGTTCTTTCTTTTTTTGGCTGCCAATCAACCAAGCCACTTTCACGCCCAATGGCTCCAACCAGCCGACCAGCTTGGCGAAGTGCTGGGTCGCCAGAATTTCGGTGGGTGCCATCAGGGCGCATTGCCAGCCCGCATCCACCGCCACCATGGCCGCCAAGGCCGCCACCACGGTTTTGCCCGCGCCCACATCGCCTTGCAGCAAGCGGTGCATCGGCACATGGCGGGCCAAATTTTGCGCAATCTCCTGGCCCACACGCTGCTGGGCATTCGTCAGGCCAAACGGCAAGGCCTTGAGCAACTGGCCGTACAGGCCATCGGGTTTCAGCCTCAATGCCGGGGCCCGCAACAAATCGCGCTCGCGCTTGGCCGTCAATTGCGACAACTGCTGCGCCAGCAACTCCTCGCATTTGAGGCGAATCCAGGCCGGGTGGCTGCGGTCTTCCAGCGCGGCCAGCGACACATCGGGCGTGGGGTGGTGCAAAAACCGCAGCGCATCGCGCAGAGACCAGGCCCCACGCGGGTCTGGCCATGGAATGCCTTGGGGCAAGGTTTCGCTCAGATCGGCATGGTTCAGGCCCGTGATGACCGCCCGGCGCAAATAGGCCTGGGCCAGCCCGGCGACGGTGGAATACACCGGCGTCAGCGCTTCGGCCAAGTTACCGCCCGCCGCCTTGAACGTGGGGTGCATCATGGTCAGACCCATGAAACCGCCCTTGACCTCGCCCCGCGCCCGGATGCGGTTGCCCACCGCCAGCGCTTTCTGGTGCGAAGGGTAAAAACTGAAAAACCGCATCACACAGGTGTCCGAACCATCGTCCACCGTCACCAGCAACTGGCGGCGCGGGCGCATCGTGATCTCGCAAGCCGTGACCGTGGCCTCGATCTGCGCGGTATCACCCTCGCGCGCATCGCGCAGTTTGACGATGCGGGTCTCGTCCTCGTAGCGCAGCGGCAAGTGCAGCGCCAAGTCGATATCGCGCTTGAGCCCAAGCTTGATCAGCGCCTTTTGGGGAGCGCTGAGCGTTTTGGCGGGCGTGTGAGTAGGCGCGGAGGGCATCTGCTGATTGTGCCGTGAGAGTCCCTGGACAGCAGCCTTCAAAGCAAACTTATCCTTCGGGCAAAATCCAGCCTTTCCATTTGTTCGGGCCTGTCCAGCCCTGCGCCATGTCTTCTTCCTCAGTCACCCCAGCCCCCCGCCCCTTCACGCTCAGCGATTTCGACTTTGAGCTTCCCCCCGAACTGATTGCCCAACACCCCGCCGCCGAGCGCAGCGGTTCGCGTTTGCTCGATGGTTCTTTGCCCACGGTGGTGGACCGCATTTTTCATGAACTGCCCAGCCTGCTGAACGCGGGCGACCTGCTGGTCTTCAACGACACCAAGGTGATCAAGGCGCGCATTTTTGGCGAGAAGGCCTCGGGTGGCAAACTGGAGCTGCTGATCGAACGCGTACTGCCAGGCAACCAAGTGGTGGCGCACATGAAGGTCAGCAAAAAGCCGCTGCCGGGCGGCAAGATGTTCATGATGGGCGGTGCCCGCAACGGCGGCTTTGATGCCGTGCTGCTGGGCCGCTGGCCTGATGAAAACGGCCAGCTGTTTCACCTGCAGCTGAGCGACGAACCGCATGCCCTGATGGAAAAGCACGGCGTGGTGCCACTGCCGCCCTATATTGAGCGCCCTTCGGGCGCGAGCACCCACACCGATTCAGAAGAAGACGCCCAGCGTTACCAAACCGTATTTGCGCGAGCACCCGGTGCGGTGGCCGCGCCTACGGCTGCCTTGCATTTTGACGAGGCCCTGTTGGCCCAGCTGGAGGCACGCGGCGTGCAACGCGCCAGCGTGACCTTGCATGTGGGTGCGGGCACATTCCAACCCGTCAAAACCGAGAACATCGCCGACCACACCATGCACCGCGAGTGGTACGAGGTGCCCGCAGCGACGCAACAAGCCATTGCCGCTTGCAAAGCACGGGGCGGCCAAGTAGTGGCCGTGGGCACGACCACCGTGCGCACCCTCGAATCCTGGGCGAAATTTGGCCAAGCCAGCGGCGACACGCAGATTTTCATCACGCCGGGGTTTGATTTCAAAGTGGTGGACCGGCTGGTGACCAACTTCCACCTGCCCAAAAGCACACTGATGATGCTGGTCAGCGCCTTTGCGGGGTACGAACACATCATGGGTTTGTACCGACACGCGATCGCGCACCAATACCGCTTCTTCAGCTATGGCGATGCGATGCTGCTGACGCGCACTCCACCGCGCTGAAGTCCAAGCTGCCCTCCTACAATCCCTGCCATGCTCAAATTCGACCTGCTCAAAACCGACCCTTCCAGCCACGCCCGCCGCGGCACGCTGACCCTGAACCATGGCGTGGTGCAAACGCCCATCTTCATGCCAGTGGGAACCTACGGCACGGTCAAAGGCGTGATGCCACGCAGCCTGGAAGAAATGGGCGCACAGATCATTCTGGGCAACACCTTTCACCTGTGGATGCGCCCCGGACGGGACATCATGGAAAGCTTTGGCGGACTGCACAAATTTGAAAAATGGAACAAACCCATCCTGACCGACTCGGGTGGTTTTCAGGTGTGGTCGCTGGGCGACATGCGCAAGATCACCGAAGAAGGCGTGACCTTTGCATCGCCTGTGAACGGCGACAAGCTGTTCATGTCGCCCGAGGTCAGCATGCAGATTCAGACCACCTTGAATTCAGACATCGTGATGCAACTCGACGAGTGCACGCCTTACGAGACCAAGGGGCACCTGACCACCGAAGCCGAAGCCCGCAAGTCGATGGAGATGAGCCGCCGATGGGCTGTGCGCAGCCAAGACGAATTTGCGCGGCTGGAAAACCCCAACGCGTTGTTTGGCATCGTGCAAGGCGGCATGTTTGAAAACCTGCGTCAGGAATCACTGGACGCGCTGGTCGAGATGGACTTCCCCGGTTATGCCGTGGGCGGCGTGAGCGTGGGCGAGCCCAAAGACCTGATGCTGCAAATCATGGCGCACACGCCCCACCGCCTGCCCGCCAACAAACCACGCTACCTGATGGGCGTGGGCACGCCCGAGGATTTGGTGCAAGGCGTGGCCGATGGCGTGGACATGTTCGACTGTGTGATGCCCACCCGCAACGCGCGCAACGGCACGGTGTTCACCCGCTTTGGCGATCTGAAACTGCGCAACGCCCGCCACAAAACAGACCCACAACCGTTGGACACGACTTGCACCTGCTATGCCTGCGCGGGCAGCCCTACAGGATCACCCTCCGGCAGTGGCGGCGTGTCGTGGGACCAAGGCGGCCGCGATGGTTTTAGCCGCGCGTATCTGCACCATCTGGACCGCTGCGGCGAAATGCTCGGCCCCATGCTGACCACCATCCACAACCTGCACTACTACCTGAATCTGATGCGCGAAGTGCGCGAGTCACTGGACGCGGGCAAGTTCAGCGCGTTCCGGGCGCAGTTCAAGACAGATCGGGCGCGCGGGGTATAAGACATTTATCCTTGCAAATCATGGAATGAGCATCCATAATTGCAAGGATGTTTAAACGCCATTTGCAATCTTTACTGGGAGAAGAACTCCAGTTTTCACCGGCCGTGGCCTTGCTTGGCCCACGGCAGGTGGGCAAAACCACGCTGGCACTGGAAGTGGCGCGCAACATCCCGCATGTCTATCTCGACCTGGAATCAGACCGGGATCGCGGCAAGCTGGCCCAGGCCGAGTTGTATCTGGAAAGCCACCTGGACAAACTGGTCATCTTGGACGAAGTCCACCGGGCACCGGGTTTGTTTCTCGTCCTGCGCGGCCTGATTGACCAAGCCAGGCGCTTGGGGCATGCGTCCGGGCAATATTTGTTGCTGGGGTCCGCCAGTCTGGATGTGCTGCATCAATCTGGCGAAACGCTGGCGGGTCGCATCGCCTATCTGGAACTGGGTCCCTTGAACGTTCTGGAAACAGGGCAAAGCAGTGAGGATGCGTTGTGGCTCAGAGGTGGTTTTCCGCAAAGCCTGAACGCACCCACCGATGCCCGCAGCCTGCGCTGGCGTGAAAACTTCATCCGCACCTATCTGGAGCGGGACATTCCGCAATTTGGCCCCCGCATCGCCGCAGAGACACTGCGACGCTTCTGGACCATGCTGGCCCACCACCAGGGCGGCATGCTCAACGTCGCCCAACTGGCACGCAATTTGGGCGTGGATGTCAAAACCGCACAAAGCTACATCGACCTCTTGTGTGACTTGCTGCTGGTGCGCAGGCTGGCCCCCTGGCACACCAACACCGGCAAGCGCTTGGTCAAGGCCCCCAAGGTCTATGTGCGTGACAGCGGTCTGGTGCATGCGCTGCTGAACATCGAATCCAGAGAAAGCCTGCTCTCGCACATGGTGGTCGGGGCCAGTTGGGAAGGGTATTGCATTGAAACCCTTTTGGCCTGCGTGCCCGCTGGCGTAACCGGCTACTTTTACCGAACCAGTGGCGGTGCCGAAATTGATTTGCTGCTGGCCTGGCCAGATGGTGAGCTCTGGGCCATCGAGATCAAACGCAGCAGCGCCCCCAAAGTGGAGCGTGGTTTTCACAGCGCCTGCGATGACCTGAAACCCAGCCAGAAATGGGTGGTCTATCCGGGACAAGAAACCTACCCGCTTGGCGCAGACATCCAGGCCATTTCATTGCATGGCCTGTGCGAAAAACTGGCACTCAATCGGTCGTGAACACCGTCAACACGCCGGTGTAGCCGTACAACTGGTTGCGGGCGATCTCGCCAGCGGCAAAAAATCCCACCAAGGGCACATCGCCCAATGCATGGCGAATGATTTGCATCTCGGCGCTGGGGCCGCCAAAGTGGGGCCCCCCACGGCCGGTGCAGCTGACGTACACCGCGCCCGCCATGCGCCGGCCCTTTTGAGGCAAGCTCGCCACAGGGTCATCGCTCAAAGCGTTGATGGCTTCGATGGACAGCATGTCGGGCTCCAGCGCTTCACGAATTTCGGCGCACACGCGCACCAGATCAGCCCGGGCGGCCTGCACATCGCGGCGGCAAAAGGCCAAGCGCATGCCAGGCTCCAGGTTTTCGGCCACCGCCACACCCTGTCGCGACGGGTCAAGGCCCACAATGTGACGCACCCGAACATCGCTGCCCAAATGGCCTGTGCGGCCCACGCCACTTTGACCACTGGGGCTCAAACCCACCAGGGTGGCCCGCACCACCGGAATGGCCTTTTGCGGATCGCCCATGGAAATGCCCAGATCGGCCAACATCACATCCAGCGCCGGTTCGCCATTGAGCTTGAGCACCAAATGCCGATCGGACTCGGTGATCTCACGCTCCAGCGAAACGGGCTGGCAACCTTGGGTCACACGGGACAGCAAACCCACCTCAGGCGCAAAAGCCACACCGCTCAGGCCGCCCTCCAGCACGCCACCATCGGCCAGGCTCTGCCCCGCATTGACGGCAAACTGCACGCTGCGGGTGCGGCTGGAGGTCAAGCCGCCAAACAAATAACCCTGCAGGGTGCGCCCCGACATCTCCTGAATCAGCTCAGGGAGTTCGGGTGTAGCGGGATCGGCATGCACCAAGGCCACATCGGCAAACCCACTGGCAGGCAGCGGCGACAGGCCCGAGAACACGCGGTAGTGCTCAGGCGGCACATCACACAGCATGACCGCGAGGGCCGGCTCATCAAAATACTCTGCGTTGTTGACCGCCAGCCCCACGCCAACAGTGCCAACCCAATCGGTCACGGCGGGTAACTCTTGGCGCAAATGGTCAAGAATGGCCTGCGCCTGAGCGGCATAGTGGTCGGTGATGTACAGCAACGCCAAGCGGGGTCCGCTCGCGTAATCGGACAAACCCATTTGGGCGCGCAATTGGGCCAGCACCAAGCCTGCGGCCATCCGCCACTGCGGATGGGTGGCGTGGCCGTAGGGAAACAGCTTCATGGCCGCCTTACTTCGCAGCGGATTGGCGCGGCGTGGGCTTGGCCTTTGGGCGCACGGTTTTGGCCGGCACTGCGCTGGCGCTCTTGCGTGCGGCAGCGGGCTGGGCTGCGCCGGAAACAGCTTTGCTTTGCGGCTTGGCCCGCGACGGAGCAGCCGGGGCTTTGGCGGTTTTTACCGCTGCTTTGCGGCCAGCCGGGGCTTTCGCCGGTTTAGCGGCCTTGGCAGCCATTCCGGCTTTCATGGCCTCGCCCGCCACGTCTTTCAAGGCCGCAGCGGCAATGCCCTGAAACTGCTGTGTCAAAGCACCCCACCACTGCATCGGATCTACAGCGGGTTTGGCCGCATCGCTGGCAGGCTCGGCAGCCGAAGCATCTGCTGGCGCTTGCGGTTCGGCCTGTGTTTCGGCCGCAGGTTCGACCACCGCGTCTGGGGTTGTTTTGGGTGTGAAAAGCGAAGACTTGACAGCCGCTGCATTGTTGGCTGTCGCACCAGAGGGTGAAGGCTGTGCAGGCTCGGCTGCCGGAGGCTTGGCCGTGAACGCCTTGGCCAAATCAGCCATGTTCACATTCATGCTTTGCAAGGTGGTCAAGGTCATTTTTTGCACCTCCATGGCCTGGATGGTGGCCTTGAGCGCCGTGGTGTTTTGCTCCAACCAAAACAGCACCGACTTGAGCTCTTGAATGCGCTTGTCGATTTCTTCGATGCTCA
>JAGNWH010000083.1:0-6878 GCA_017986055.1 Limnohabitans sp.
ACCAGCAGGCCCGTTCATCCACAAAAAAACCGCTCAGTTGGAGCGGTTTTTGGCTGAGCGGGGCTGAATCAAGAGCTGAATCAGGAGCTGAACAAAAAGTTCATCACATCGCCATCTTTGACCACGTAGTCCTTGCCTTCGGCGCGCATCTTGCCCGCGTCTTTGGCGCCTTGCTCGCCCTTGAAGGCGATGAAGTCATCAAACGCGATGGTCTGGGCGCGGATGTAGCCCTTCTCAAAGTCGGTGTGGATCACGCCAGCCGCTTGCGGGCCGGTGTCACCCACATGAATGGTCCAGGCACGGACTTCTTTCACGCCAGCAGTGAAGTAGGTTTGCAGGCCCAGCAGGGTGTAAGCCGAGCGGATCAGGCGGTTCAGGCCGGGCTCGTCCTGGCCAATTTCCTTCAAGAATTCCAGGCGATCGGCGTCGTCCATCTCGGACAACTCGGCTTCGATCTTGGCGCAGATGGCCACCACGGGCGCGTTTTGCTTGGCGGCAAAGGCCTTGAGGCGGTCCAGGAAAGGGTTGTTCTCAAAGCCGTCTTCAGACACGTTGGCCACGAACATGGCGGGCTTGGCCGTGATCAGGAAAAACTGCTGCAACTGGGCGCGTTCTTCCTTGCTGAAGTCAATCGTGCGCACCGGCTGGGTGTCGTTCAGGGCCGTCTGGCATTTTTCCAGCACCGCCAACTGCTTGATGGACTCTTTGTCACCCGAGCGGGCGGTTTTGCTCACGCGGTGCAGGGCTTTTTCGACCGCAGCCAAATCGGCCAGGCACAACTCGGTCTGAATGACCTCGATATCGGCAATCGGGTCCACCTTGTTGGCGACGTGGATCACGTTGTCGTCTTCAAAGCAGCGCACCACGTTGACGATGGCATCGGTTTCGCGGATGTGGGCCAAAAACTTGTTGCCCAGACCTTCGCCCGTGCTGGCACCGGCCACCAAGCCCGCAATGTCCACAAACTCGACAATGGCAGGCACGATGCGCTCGGGCGTGATGATCTCGGCCAACTGCTGCAGACGCGGATCGGGCACCTCGACGACGCCGGTGTTGGGCTCGATGGTGCAAAAGGGGTAGTTTTCAGCGGCGATGCCGGCTTTGGTCAGGGCGTTGAAAAGGGTAGATTTGCCAACGTTGGGCAAACCCACGATGCCGCATTTGAGGCTCATGGAAGGCTTTCGGTGATTCGGGAAGTAACCTGTGATTTTAACGGCTGGGTGTGCCCCGGGTGGCCACCTACAATGCGGGCATGGCAAACCCTCCCGATATTTGCATCCGTGGTGCCGGCATTGTGGGCCGCACTTTGGCCTTGTTGCTGGCCCGTGAACAGCTGAACGTGGCCTTGGTCGAGGCCCCCACCCCAGAGACCACCGCTGACGTGCGGGCTTACTCGCTCAACGGCGCAGCCATGGCTTTGCTGCAAGACCTGCGCTGCTGGCCAGAAAGCCCTGCGGTCACGCCCGTGCACCAAATGCAGGTGTGGGGCGATCATGGCGGCCAGCTGAACTTTGGCGCAAACGCGCTCGGTGTAGGTGAACTCAACTGGATGGTGGACGTGCCGGTGCTACAAGACCGGCTGGCCCAGGCCGTGCAGTTTCAGCCCCACATTCAACTGGTGAATGCCCCGGTGGCCGCGCCGCTCACCGTGGTGTGCGAAGGCCGCGCCAGCCAAACCCGGGCCGAGCTGGGGGTGGGCTTTGACATCACGCATTACGAGCAGCATGCCGTGGCGACCCGTTTGGTCTGCGAACAAGCACACCAGGGCATCGCACGACAATGGTTTGGCTGGAGCCAAGTGCCCGGCATGTCGCAAGCCCAGGCCGAAATTCTGGCTTTGCTGCCCATGGGCGGAGATGACGGCGGGCACGAGGTGGCCTTGGTCTGGTCGGTCCACCCGCTGCGGGCACAAGAGTTGATGTCACTGCCCCCCGAAGACTTTGCCGCCGCGCTGGCCCAAGCCTGCGGACACGCTTTGGGAGGCATGCAATTGTCGGCATCGCGTGCGGTATGGCCGCTGCAACTGGCCCGCGCCAAGCGCTGGATCGGTGCCATGCCCGGCTCCGCCAAACAGTCTTTTGCCCTGGCTGGTGATGCCGCCCACACTGTGCACCCGCTGGCGGGCCAAGGCCTGAACATGGGCCTGGCCGATGTGGCCGAGCTGGTGCGCGTGATCCGGGCCAAAGAATTTTGGCGGCCACTGCACGACCTGAAACTGCTGCGCCGCTACGAACGCGCCCGCCAAGCCGATGTGCAGGCCATGGGGCTGGTGACCGACGGGCTGCAACGCTTGTTTGCCCAACCCGGCCCAGTCTGGCAAAACCTGCGCAACTGGGGCATGCAGGGCTTTGACCGCAGCGGCCCGATCAAACAATGGATGACGCAACAAGCCATGGGCCAGTCGGCACCTGGTTCGCGTTGACCCTCTGAACCCCTCTCTTTTTGAATCCGAAAGAAATCCAATGAAGTTTGTCCGCTTGATGCAAGTGTCGCTGTTGGCGCTGGCATCCCTGTCCACCAGCCTTGTTTTTGCACAAGAAGCCACCATCCGTAAAAACCTGAGCGAGCGCTTGGCCAATCTGCCCAAAATCGACGAGATCAGCAAAACCCCCATGAACGGCTTGTATGAAGTGCGCATGGGCAACGAGGTGATGTACAGCGATGCCGAGGGCAACTTTTTGATTCAGGGGGCGCTGATCGACGTGAAGCAAAAGCGCAACCTGACCGAAGAACGCATGGAGAAACTGTCGTCCATTCCGTTTGACCAATTGCCTTTGAAAACCGCCTTCACTCAGGTGCGTGGCAATGGCAAACGCAAACTGGCCGTGTTTGCCGACCCCAACTGCGGCTACTGCAAGCGCTTCGAGAAAGACCTGCAAAAATTGGACAACGTGACCATTCACCACTTTCTGTACCCCATTTTGGGAGAGGATTCACGCACCAAATCGCGCAACATTTGGTGCGCCAAAGACAAGGCCAAAACCTGGAACGACTGGATGATCAACGGCACCACACCGGCCACCGCCAACTGCGATGCATCTTCCATCGACACCATCGTGGAGTTTGGTAAAAAGCAACGCATCACCGGCACGCCGATGATCTTGTTTGCCGACGGCACACGCTTGCCGGGCGCCGTGCCCATTGCCCAAGTCGAAAAAATGCTGGCTGAAATCAAATGATGCAAACACCCCACACCGAAGATCCGACCTGGCACTTGATTCGCCGCCTCGGCTACGCCGGACTGATCCCGTTCGTCTTTTTGGCCTTGTGTCTGTGGCTGGTCGGCCCGGACCTGCACCCTTATGTGGCGCTGTCCATGCAAAGCTACGGCGCGGTGATCGTGTCGTTTCTGGGCGGCATCCATTGGGGCGTGGGTTTTCGCAATGCGCTGATCACCCCCAGCGCACCGCGCATCCATTTCACTTGGGGCGTGGTGCCCTCCTTGCTGGCCTGGGTGGCCGTGATGATGCCGGCCTTTGCCGGCTTGCCTCTGCTGGGCTTTGTGTTGATTGGCTGTTATGTCATGGACCGCCGCACCTGGCCTGCAGCGGGCCTGGCACCTTGGTTGCCCATGCGCTTGCAGCTGACCATCGTGGCCAGCCTGAGCTGTTTTTTGGCCGCGGGCGCAACCTGACCCCACAACACGCACGAAACAAGCATGACCGCCATCCACTACAGCGTTGAAGCTGCCGATCTGCATGCACACCTGTTTCGGGTGACGCTCACCATCACCCAACCCGCATCACAGCAAACGGTGTCGCTGCCGGTCTGGATTCCGGGCAGTTATCTGGTGCGCGAGTTTGCCAAAAACCTGCAAAACCTGACGGCAAAACAAGGCCGCCGCACATTGGCGTTGGCCCAACGTGACAAATGCACTTGGGACATCGCCTGCAAGCCGGGCCAGCCGCTGGTGCTGAGCTACGAGGTCTGTGCCTTTGACAACTCGGTGCGTACCGCCTGGCTCGACAGCCAGCGCGGCTTTTTCAACGGCACCAGCCTGTGCCTGCGGGTGCACGGGCAAGAAGCACAGCCGCACCAACTGCAGCTGAACCCAGTCAAGGGCCAAGCCGATTGGCAAGCGGCAACGGGCCTGACCCCCATCAAGACCGACAAAAAAGGCTTTGGCTTGTACCAGGCAGCCGACTACGACGAACTGGTGGACTGCCCGGTGGAAATGGGCACATTCTGGAGCGGCCAATTTGTGGCCTGCGGCATTCCGCACCGCTTTGTGGTGGCCGGAGCCCTGCCCTCATTTGATGGCAGCCGACTGTTGGCCGACACGCAAAAAATCTGCGAAGCCGAAATCCGCTTCTGGCACGGCGCAGGCAAACAAGCGGGCAGCAAAGCGCCGCACAAAAATTACCTGTTCATGCTCAACGCCGTGCACGACGGCTACGGCGGACTGGAACACCGCAACAGCACCGCCCTGATCTGCAACCGAGCCGATCTGCCGCGCCAAACAAACCAGCATGCCAGTCAGCACACCAACGAGGGCTACACCACCTTGCTGGGTCTGATCAGCCACGAATACTTTCACACCTGGAACGTCAAACAGCTGCGCCCCGATGCCTTCGCCCGTTACGACTACACACAAGAAAACCACACACAGCTGCTGTGGTTCTTCGAGGGTTTCACCAGCTATTACGACGACCTGCTGCTGCGGCGCGCAGGCCTGATCGACGATGCCACCTATCTCAAGCTGCTGGGCAAAACCATCGCCCAAGTTCAGCAAACCCCTGGCCGCCACGTACAGACGGTGGCACAGGCCAGCTTTGATGCTTGGGTGAAGTACTACCGGCAAGACGAAAACACCCCCAACGCGACCGTGAGTTACTACACCAAGGGCTCGCTGGTGGCGCTGTGCCTGGATCTGGCCTTGCGCAAAGAAGGACACACACTGGACGCCGTGATGCGTGGCCTCTGGAAACGCTGCAAAGCCGGCCCCATGCGCGAACAAGACCTGCTGGACGAACTGCACGCCCGCACCGGACGCAGCTGGCAACCCGAAATCCAGACCTGGGTGCACAGCACAGCAGACCTGCCGCTGCGCGATTTATTGTCAGGACAAAGCATCGAAGTCAGCGCCGAGATCGCCACCATGGCGCAGCGCCTGGGTTTGCGCGTGAGCGAAGCCGGGGGGAACGTGCACATCAAAGGCGTGCTGCGTGGCAGCGCCGCCGAAGCGGCCGGGATGGCAGCGGGCGATGAATGGCTGGGGCTGGATGTGGGGGAAACACCGGCAGCCCGCGCCCAAGGCGGCAGCTGGCGTCTGAACAAACTGGACGACCTGCCCGCCTTGTTGGGCCGTGAACACCAACTGGTGGCGCTGGTTTCGCGCGACAAACGCCTGCTGCGCTTGCACCTGAAAGTGCCCGCACAGGCCAGCAGCTGGAAACTGGGAATGCCTGCGCAAAGAAAAGCGGGCCAGTGGCCCGCTGTCTGATCGGCTAGCTGAGCTTCACTTGCCGCGCAAATCAACCACGCGTTTGGCCTTGCCTTGGCTGCGCTCAACGCCGCCTTCGGCCTTCAGCTCGATCGCCACGCTCGAGCCAATGTAAACCTTGATCTCGTGCTGCAACATCTTGGCTGCGGCACGGGCTTCGATGCTGTCGGGTGACACGCCGGGCCGGGTTTCGATCAACACTTTCAAGTCGTCCATCGGGCCGTCACGGGTCAGCACGCACTGGTAATGCGGGGCCAGCTCACTGCGTTTCAAGATCAGCTCTTCGATCTGGCTGGGGAACACATTCACGCCCCGGATGATCATCATGTCGTCACTGCGGCCAGTGATTTTTTCCATGCGGCGCATGCTGCGGGCGGTACCGGGCAGCAGACGGGTCAGGTCGCGGGTGCGGTAACGGATGATGGGCAATGCTTCTTTGGTCAAGCTGGTGAAGACCAGCTCGCCCATCTCGCCGTCGGCCACGGGCTCGCCCGTTTCGGGGTGGATGATTTCGGGGTAAAAATGGTCTTCCCAGATGGTCGGGCCGTCCTTGGTCTCGATGCATTCGCTGGCCACGCCTGGTCCCATCACCTCAGACAAGCCATAAATGTCCACGGCGTCGATGTTCATGCGTTTTTCGATCGCGGCACGCATGTCGTTGGTCCAAGGCTCGGCCCCGAAGATGCCGATGCGCAGTGAACTGGTCTTGGGGTCGATGCCCTGACGCTCAAACTCGTCTGCAATCGCCAGCATGTAACTGGGCGTGACCATGATGATGTTGGACTTGAAGTCCTGGATCAGCTGCACCTGGCGCTCGGTCTGGCCGCCACCAAAAGGCACGACCGTCAAGCCCAGCTTTTCGGCGCCATAGTGAGCACCCATGCCACCAGTGAACAAGCCGTACCCGTAGCTGATGTGCACCATGTCGCCTGGCTTGGCACCGCCTGCGCGGATGCTGCGGGCGACTACGGTGGACCAGGTGTCGATGTCTTTGAGCGTGTAGCCCACCACCGTGGGTTTGCCGGTGGTGCCGCTAGAGGCGTGGATGCGTGCGCACTTTTCACGCGGCACGGCGAACATGCCAAACGGGTAGCTGTCGCGCAGGTCCGACTTGGTGGTGAAGGGGAACTTGGCGATGTCGGCCAGCGTTTTGCAGTCGTCCGGGTGCACGCCTGCGGCGTCGAACTTGGCACGGTAAACCGGCGAATTGGCATAGGCATGCTGCAGCGTCTGCTGCAGGCGCTTGAGTTGCAGGCTGCGCAACTCGTCGATGCTGGCCTTTTCAATCGGCTCCAAGGGGAAAGCTTTTTCAGTCATGTGTGACTCCGAAATCAAAATTCAATAAGGGCGGTATGCAGGTGCGGGCGCTTGGAGGCATGGATTCCCGCCTGCGCGGGAATGACAAAGGACACGCGGGAATGACAAAGGACACGCG
>JAGNWH010000083.1:6978-9157 GCA_017986055.1 Limnohabitans sp.
GCGGGAGTGACTCACGTCATTCCGGCACCACGGTGCCCGGAATCTGCGCACTCTTGCCACGGAACATGGCGATCACTTCGCCGTTCTGGTTCGTGACTTTCATGTCGTAGATGCCGTGACGACCGCTCAGGGTCTGCTCGATGCCTTCGCAGGTCAGCACATCGCCCAACTTGCCGGGCTTCAAAAACTCGATGCTGCAGCCTGCGGCCACCGCGTTCTTGTTGTAGCTGTTGCAAGCAAAGGCAAAAGTCGAATCTGCCAGGGTGAAGATAAAGCCACCGTGGCAAATTTGATGGCCGTTCAGGTGCAACGCTTTGACGACCATGCGCATCACGGCGCGGCCGGGCTCGCAGGCCAACAGCGCCATGCCCATGGTGTCTTTGGAGGCCACATCGACGGCGAACATGGTTTCGCCCACCAAACGGGCCAAGGCTTTGGGGTCGTTCATCATTCGCCTTTGAATTGAGGGGCACGTTTTTCAAGGAAAGCGTTGACGCCTTCCATATAGTCATGCGTTTTGCCCAGAGCAGATTGCGTGTCGCGCTCGACATTCAGATGCGCATCCAAGGAACGAGTGCCCGCATCGCGCAACAGGTGGCGGGTGGCGACCAATGCTTTGGTCGGCATCACTGCCAGCTTATCGGCCAGCGCCAGAGCAGCGGCTACGCAGTCGTCGGCCACGTCCCAGATCAGTCCCCACTCTTTGGCTTTGTCTGCGCTCAGCTTGTCACCGGTCATGGCCAGCGCCAAAGCGCGGGGCAGGCCCAGACGTTCGACCAGCAGCCAGCTGCCACCCGCATCGGGAATCAGGCCGATCTTGCTGAAGGCCTGTACAAAGCTGGCCGTGGGTGCGGCAATGGCGATGTCGCACGCCATGGCCACCGAGGCGCCTGCGCCAGCGGCCACGCCGTTGACCGCACAAATGACCGGCATACCCAGCGATTGCAGGCGGCGCGTGGTGGGATTAAAAGCGTCGTGGATCACCGGACCGGGGTCAGCGCGTTCCAGCAAGCCGGGACCGGGCGTGAAGTCGAGTTCGGACAGGTCCAGACCGGCACAAAAACCGCGGCCTGCCCCGGTGAGCACCAGCGCACGCACGGCAGGATTGGCCTCAGCCTGGTCCAGCACCGACCACAGGGTTTGGTGCATTTCGCGGGTGAAGCTGTTGAGGGCTTGGGGGCGGTTGAGGGTGACCAGCGCCACCGCGCCTCGCACCTCGTACAACACCGATGCGGTCGATTCGGTCATGTGATGTCTCCTGAATCCGTGAATGTACCATTACCCGACCGCTCGGTTGGTTAATGTTTTCCCTCATACGGGAGCCTGAGTTGACAGCCTGAATTCAGGGCGCGTGGTTATAGTGAACACAGAATTTCACACCCTTTTGGAGAAGCACTTGAGCTACGAAACCATCGAAGTCCGCACCGAAGGCGGCAAAGTCGGCATCATCACCCTGAACCGCCCCAAAGCGCTCAATGCGCTGAACAGCCAGCTCATGGACGAGCTGGGCGCGGCTCTCAAGGCTTTCGATGCCGACGAAGCCATTGGCTGCATGGTCATCACCGGCAGTGAAAAAGCATTCGCCGCAGGTGCCGACATTTCGGCCATGGCCAAGTACAACTTTCACGAGGTCTACAAACAGGACTTCATCACCCGCAACTGGGAAACCATCCGCAGCATCCGCAAGCCGGTGATCGCGGCCGTGGCTGGTTTTGCGCTGGGCGGCGGCTGCGAGCTGGCCATGATGTGCGACTTCATCATCGCCGCCGACAACGCCAAGTTCGGCCAGCCAGAAATCAAGATCGGCATCATCCCAGGCGCAGGTGGCACACAGCGCCTGCCCCGCGCCATGGGCAAATCCAAGGCCATGGACTTGGTACTGACGGGTCGCATGATGGACGCCGCCGAGGCCGAGCGCGGCGGTTTGGTGAGCCGCGTGGTGCCACTGGACAAGCTGATGGATGAAGCCCTGGGCGCGGCACTGATGATCTGTGGTTACGGCCAACTGGCCACCATGGCCGCCAAGGAGAGCGTCAACCGCGCCTTTGAAAGCGGCCTGTCAGACGGCGTGATGTTCGAGCGCCGCATGTTCCACGGCCTGTTTGCCACCGCCGACCAAAAAGAAGGCATGGACGCATTTTTGAACAAGCGTGCGCCAAACTTTGTCAACGGTTAAGCG
>JAGNWH010000084.1:0-9150 GCA_017986055.1 Limnohabitans sp.
CGCTGATCATGCAGCAGTCCGACATCGGCGCGATCGCCGCCAGCGTGAAGGATTGCCTGCGCTGCGGCAAGTGCAAGCCCGTGTGCGCCACGCATGTGCCGCGTGCCAATTTGCTGTACAGCCCGCGCAACAAAATTTTGGCGACCTCGTTGCTGGTCGAGGCTTTTCTGTACGAAGAGCAAACCCGCCGGGGCATTTCGATCAAGCATTGGCAAGAGTTTGAAGACGTGGCCGACCACTGCACGGTGTGCCACAAGTGCCTGACGCCTTGCCCGGTGAACATCGACTTTGGCGATGTGTCGATGAACATGCGCAACCTGTTGCGCAAGATGGGCCAAAAGAGCTTCCGCCCCGGCAATGCCGCGGCCATGTTCATGTTGAATGCCACCAATCCCGAGACCATCAAGCTGGCCCGTATGGCCATGGTGGGTGTGGGCATGAAGGCGCAGCGCTTTGTCGCCGGTTTGCTCAAGGGTGTGGCCCGCAAGCAGACCAGTGCGCCACCCGCATCGGTGGGCTCCGCGCCCATCAAAGAGCAGGTGATCCACTTCATCAACAAGAAGATGCCGGGCAACTTGCCCAAGAAAACAGCGCGTGCTTTGCTCGACATCGAAGACAACGATTACGTGCCGATCATCCGAGACCCGAAAGCCACCAGTTCGGAATCTGAGGCGGTGTTTTATTTTCCCGGTTGCGGCTCCGAGCGCCTGTTCAGCCAGGTGGGTTTGGCCACGCAGGCCATGCTCTGGCATGTGGGCGTGCAGACCGTGTTGCCACCGGGCTACCTGTGCTGCGGCTACCCGCAAAAAGGCTCGGGCCAGTTCGACAAGGCAGAAAAAATCATCACCGACAACCGCGTGCTGTTCCACCGGGTGGCCAACACGCTCAACTACTTGGACATCAAGACCGTGGTGGTGAGCTGCGGCACCTGCTACGACCAGCTGCAGGGTTACGAGTTTGACAAGATTTTCCCTGGCTGCCGCATCATCGACATCCACGAGTTCCTGCTCGAAAAAGGCATGAAGCTGGATGCGGGCGGTGCCTATCTGTACCACGACCCTTGTCACAGCCCCATGAAGCAGCAAGAGCCCATGAAAACCGTCAAGGCCTTGATGGGTGACAACGTGATAGAAAGCAAGCGTTGCTGCGGTGAGTCGGGCACGCTGGGCGTGACTCGCCCCGACATCTCGACTCAGGTTCGTTTCCGCAAAGAAGAAGAGCTGCTCAAGGGCGAAGCCGCTTTGCGTTCGAGCGGTGCCCTAGCCCCGCAAGCCAACGTCAAGATCCTGACCAGCTGCCCCAGCTGCCTGCAAGGTTTGTCGCGCTTCGGCGATGACATGAAAAATGGCCTCCTTGAAGCCGACTACATCGTGGTCGAGATGGCCAAGCACATCCTGGGTGAGAACTGGATGCCTGAGTACGTGAGCGCAGCCAATGCCGGTGGCATTGAACGTGTGTTGGTTTAACCGCTGAAAGCAGAACATGGCCGGATTGAAAAAAGAAACCCCAACGCCCGAGTCATTGACGGTGCATGGTCAGAGCAAGGTGCTGGAAATCGGCTTTTCTGATGGGGCGCAGTTCCGCATTCCGTTCGAGTTGATGCGCGTGTACTCGCCATCGGCCGAGGTGCAGGGCCACGGCCCGGGCCAGGAAGTGCTGCAAACGGGCAAACGCAACGTGTCGATTGCCGAGATCGAGCCCGTGGGCAATTACGCTGTCAAACCCACTTTTTCAGACGGCCATGAGTCGGGACTTTTTACTTGGGAGTACCTGTACTTTTTGGGTTCTGAGCAAGACGCGCTGTGGAAACAATATGAAGACCGCCTGCAAGCTGCGGGGGTCAGCCGTGATGCACCCATGTTCGAAAAAGCGGGCAGCAGCTGCGGTCATAGCCATTGAATTTCAGGTTGAAAGAGTTGCCATGAGCACCACCCATTTCGGTTTCAAGACCGTCGACGAAAAAGAAAAAGCCCAGCACGTCCGCGGCGTGTTTGACTCTGTTGCGTCCAAATACGACGTGATGAACGACCTGATGTCGATGGGCTTGCACCGCGTGTGGAAGGCCTACACCGTGCAGGTGGCCAACCTGAAAGAGGGCGATCAGGTGCTGGACATCGCGGGCGGCACAGGCGACTTGTCGATGGCGTTTGCCAAAAAAGTGGGTGCCACCGGGCGTGTGGTCCACACCGACATCAACGAGGCCATGCTCAGCACCGGGCGCGACCGCCTGGTTGACCTGGGACTGGCGCTGCCCACGCTGGTGTGCGATGCCGAGAAGTTGCCGTTCCCCGACAACCACTTCAACGTGGTCAGCGTGGCCTTTGGCCTGCGCAACATGACGCACAAAGATGTTGCGCTCAAGGAGATGTGCCGGGTGCTCAAGCCGGGGGGCAAATTGCTGGTGCTGGAGTTTTCCAAAGTGGCCAAGCCGCTCGAAAAGGTCTATGACTGGTACAGCTTCAAGATCCTGCCGCACATGGGCAAGCTGGTGGCGGGTGACGCCGACAGTTACCGCTATCTGGCCGAATCCATCCGGATGCACCCCAGCCAGGATGAGCTGAAAACCCTTATGAAAAACAGCGGATTTGGCCATGTCGATTTTCACAATTTGTCGGCCGGGGTGGTAGCCTTGCACATGGGTATCAAATGTTGATGCTCATTTGATCAATTTTTTGGACCGAAGTTGGAGACACCATGAACAAGTTGATGACACTGATGCTCGCAGGCGTATTGGCCCTGGGTAGCCTCAATGCCGAAGCCGCCCGCCGCATGGGCGGTGGCAAGTCCATTGGCCAGCAATCGAATCAGGTCACCAAACGTGATGCAGCGCCGCAAACGCCCGCTGCACCTGCCCAAAATGCCGCAGCTGCCAACGCCGCTAAGCCGGCCGCCGCACCCGCCGCTGCTGCACCCAAGAAACCTTGGGGTGCCATGCTGGGTGGCTTGGCCGCAGGCCTTGGCCTGGCTTGGCTGGCCAACTCCCTGGGCATGGGCGGTGCCTTTGGCAACGT
The DNA here is from genome assembly GCA_017986055.1 of Limnohabitans sp. GTDB lineage: Bacteria > Pseudomonadota > Gammaproteobacteria > Burkholderiales > Burkholderiaceae_C > Limnohabitans_A. Next base: position 3,012 of record JAGNWH010000084.1, read on the forward strand.
CCTGATGGCGTTGTTGATTGGTGTGGCTGTGATGGCCGCGATTGGCATGTTCATGCGCTCACGGCGCAATGCGGCATCGGGCAACCAAGGCGGTTTCGCTTACCAAGGTGCGGGTGCCTCGGCCGATCAGCCTGCATCTTTGAAGCAGTACAACCCAGAAAAAGTGGGTAACGACGCCTCGGCTCGCCCTTGGGAAGGCCAAAACACCCGCTTTGACAGCTCGGCTGTCGAGGCCAGCACCGGCTCCATGATCGGCTCAGCCCTGAGTGGCAACCAAGCTTGGGGTATTCCAGCCGGATTTGACGTGGACAGTTTTGTCACGGCAGCCAAGCGCAATTTTGTGACTTTGCAAGACGCCTGGGACCGTTCGGACATTTCCATGCTGCGCTCCATGATGACCGACACCATGGTGTCCGAGATTCGCAGCCAGTTGGCCGAACGCGAAAGCCAGTTCCCCGGTCAGCCCAACAAGACCGAAGTGGTCATGCTGGAAGCCCAGTTGCTGGGTATTGAAGAGCAGGCCGATGTTTATTTGGCCAGTGTCGAGTTCAACGGCATGATCCGCGAAGACGCGTCCGCAGGCCCCAGCTCATTCCGTGAAGTCTGGAACATGACCAAATCCAAACAAGGCGGTGGCTGGTTGGTCGCTGGCGTGCAAGCACTCCAATAAAGCCTGGCCCCGAATGGGGCTCCGCTTTCGGGAATAATCGGGGACTATGGCAACACAGTCCCCTTTTTCATGGGCCGCTCAGGCTCTTCCCGATATGGTCAGCCAAATGGCTGCGAATTTTCAACCCCCGGCTTGGGTGGTTGATGAGTCGGTCAACCGTCTCGTACTTTTCCTCAACCATGTGTTGATGAGTGAACCCGAGGCCATGGCCCGCTTGGCGCGGCAAAAAGGCCAGCGCATCGAGCTGGTCTGGGACCGCATCCAACTCCAGCTCACGCCCACCCCGGCGGGTTTGTTGGAACGTGGTCGTTTTGACGGCTTTGATTTGCGCTTGTCTGTGACCGAAGAGTCGCCTGTCTCTTTGGCTTCGGCCCTGGCGCGGGGTGACAAACCCAAAGTGCGCATCGAGGGCGATGTGCAACTGGCGGCTGAAGTCAACTGGTTGATCGACCATGTGCGCTGGGACGCCGAAGAAGACCTGGCCCGTTTGGTGGGAGATGCTGCAGCCCATTCCCTTGCGCAGGCCGCACGCAAAGCCATGCAAGCGCTGCGCGGTTTTGTCGCCCAGCGCGCCCCTGGCACGTCGGTGGGTGCTGCAGCATGAGCCGCATCGGTCGCGGCGCGTTCATTGTCTTCATCGTCCTGCGCTACGGCCTGGATGAGCTGGTGCTCTCCAGTTTTCAAAAACCCTGGATTCGCCTGCTGGCCCGGATTCTGTCGCTGGGCCGTGACCTGAGGTCTCCCCGTGCCGAGCGTTTGCGCGAGGCGCTGGAGCGGCTGGGGCCCATATTTGTGAAGTTCGGTCAGGTGCTTTCTACCCGACGCGATTTGCTGCCCTTGGACATCGCCGAAGAGTTGGCGAAGTTGCAGGATCGTGTGCCGCCTTTCAGCTCCGACATCGCGGTAGCCACCATTGAGCGTGCATTTCGTAAACCGGTAGACGAAGTTTTTGAAAGCTTTGAACGTCAACCCGTGGCCAGCGCTTCCATTGCGCAGGTCCACTTTGCCACCTTGCGCAGCAAGTCGGGCGAACTGCGCGAAGTGGCGGTGAAGGTGTTGCGTCCCGGCATGCTGCCGGTGATCCAAAAAGACCTGAGTCTGATGCGCATGATGGCCGGTTGGGTTGAAAACCTGAGCGCCGACGGCAAACGGCTCAAGCCCCGTGAAGTGGTGGCCGAATTCGACAAATACCTGAACGATGAGCTCGATTTGGTGCGCGAAGCCGCCAATGCGGCCCAGCTGCGTCGCAACATGCAGGGCCTTGATCTGGTGCTGATCCCCGAGATGATCTGGGACTTCTGTCAGCCTGAGGTGATCGTGATGGAGCGCATGAACGGTGTGCCCATCAGCCATGTGGAACGCCTGCGTGCCGCTGGTGTGGACATTCCCAAGCTGGCCCGCGATGGCGTGACGCTGTTTTTTACGCAGGTGTTCCGCGACGGTTTTTTCCATGCCGACATGCACCCGGGCAACATCCAGGTCAGCCTGGCACCCGAGACTTTTGGCCGCTACATCTCCTTGGACTTCGGCATCGTGGGCACGCTCACCGAATACGACAAAGAGTATCTGGCGCAAAACTTCACGGCATTTTTCCGCCGCGATTACAAACGCGTGGCCGAGCTGCACATCGAGTCGGGCTGGGTGCCCGCAGACACCCGTGTGGATGAGCTGGAGTCGGCCATCCGTGCGGTGTGCGAGCCTTATTTTGACCGTCCGCTCAAAGAGATTTCGCTGGGCATGGTGTTGATGCGCTTGTTCCAGACCTCTCGCCGTTTCCAGGTCGAGATTCAGCCTCAGCTGGTCTTGCTGCAAAAAACCCTGCTCAACATCGAGGGCCTGGGTCGCCAGCTCGACCCCGAATTGGACTTATGGAGCACAGCCAAGCCCTTCCTGGAAAAATGGATGCTGGACCAGATTGGCCCCAAGAAATTGCTGGAGCAGTTGAAAGACCAAGCACCGCATTACGCCAAGCTGCTGCCCCAGTTGCCACGCTTGTTGCACGAGTACTTGCAAAGACCGCGTCAACAAGACGCTCGTCAGCTGGAAAAATTGCTGGCCGAGCAACGCCGCACCAACGCTTTGCTGCAAATCCTGCTTTATTTGGGCATGGGTTTCATCATGAGCTTGCTGGCTTTTCAGGTCTGGGTTTATTTGCCGACCTTCTAAACCGAGGCGCTTAACGGGTGGCTTTCGGCTCAGATGCCGTTTGACCCCCGGGTCTTGCGTGCCTGCCGTGCGGTGTAAATGCCAAAGCCGATGACCGCCAAGGTCACCACCAGCATGAGCAAGCTGGCCGCCGCGTAAATGGAGGGGTTGACCCCCCTTCTGGCGTAACTGAAGATGACCTGCGGCAAGGTGGTCACGCCCGGGCCTGACAGGAATTCCGAGACCACCACATCGTCAAATGACAAGGTGAACGTCAGCAGCCAAGCGGCCAGCAGCGCTTGCGAGATGTTGGGCAAGGTCACCAGAAAAAACACCTGGCTGGGTTTGCAGCCCAAGTCCATGGCGGCTTCTTCGATCGTCCGGTCCATTTCTTTCAGGCGTGACTGGATCACCACGGTGGCATAAGCCATGCCCAAGAGCACATGGCCCAGCACAATGGTGGTCATGCCGCGTTCGGGCCAGCCAAAAACGCGCTGTGTGCCCACCGACAGCAGCAGCAACGACAGGCCAATGATCACTTCGGGCATGACCAGCGGGGCATTGAGCATGGCACTGAACAGGTTGCGCCCCTTGAAACGGGTGTAACGCACCAGTGCATAGGCGGCCAAGGTGGCCAGTACCACCGAGAAAGAGGCGCTGATCACCGCCACCTTGAGCGAGAGCCAAAAGCCTTCGAGCAACCGCGAGTCGCGGGCCAATGCTTCGTACCAGCGCCAAGAAAAACCCGTGAAATGGCTGTCTTGTCGGGTGCTGTTGAAAGAAAACACCACCAGGAACGCCAAGGGCGCGTACAGAAAGGCGTAGATGCAGGTCATCCACACTTTGCCAATGTGGGCTTGAATGCGGCGCATCATGATCGCTCCTCCTGGGCCTGACGGGCGACCCGGGCGTTGTACCAAGCCAGCGGAATGACGACCCACAAAATCATCATGATGGCCAGTGCCGAAGCGCGAGGCCAGTTGTTGCTGCTGAACATTTCGTCCCAAACCACGCGGCCGATCATCACGTTTTCGGCGCCACCCAGTAGCGAGGGGATCACGAATTCACCCAAGCACGGGATGAACACCAGCATCGAGCCCGCCACGATGCCAGCACGGCTGAGCGGTATGGTGATCAGGCAAAACGCCTTCCAAGGGCTGGCGCCCAAGTCATACGCCGCTTCGAGCAATCGGGTATCCAGCTTGACCAGTGTGGCGTACAGCGGCAAAACCATGAAGGGCAGGTAAACATAGGTCATGCCCACCAGCATCGAAATGTCGGTGTAGAGCATTTGCACCGGCTCGGTGATCAGGCCCAAGGCGATCAGCGCGTTGTTGATGATCCCTTGATCGGCCAAGATGCCTTTCCAGGCATACACGCGCAGCAAAAACGATGTCCAAAAAGGCAGCATCACCATCAGCAGCAAAACAGGGCGTGTGTTGGCCGAAGACCTGGCCAAAAAGTAGGCAAACGGGTAGCCCAGCAGCAGGCAAAAAAACGTGGTCCAAAAAGCGTATTTCAGCGACAGCAGATACGACTCGGTGTACAGCGTCTGGCCGAATTCACCGCTGTCATCGACCACCAGGCTGATGTAGTGGCTCAACTTCAAATGCAGTTTCCAGCCACCGGCTTCGGTGTGCGACAGCAAGCTGGCAAAGGGGTTGAGCTGATCGCCCATGTCGGTCACGCTCAGGCGCATCAGGATCAAAAAGGGCACCGCAAAGAACACCCACAACCACACAAAGGGGATGCCCAGCACCGTGCGCCGCCCCAAGCGCAAGCGCTCCACCAATTGAGACAGCAAATGGATCATGACGACAACAACACCCCGGCCTGGGTGCCCCATGAGCAATAAACGGTGTCGCCCCAAACGATGTCGCCTTCGTGGTTGCGGCTGCGGTTGGTCTGGGTGACCTTGATCACGCTGTGATCGGTCAACTGAACCACATAAGTGCTGTAGCTGCCCATGTAGGCGATTTCGCGCACCACGCCCGACACCACATTGGCGGTTTCAGCCGATCCGGCCAGGGGTGTGCGCTTGTCGATTTGGATTTTTTCTGGGCGCACGGCCAATGCCAACGCCATGCCCAAAGGGTGAGAGGTGCCGTGGCCGAGCGTGAAACGGCCTTGCGGCGTGGTGAGTTCGGATTCGCTGGCCTCGGTGCGTGACAAGTGCCCGTCAAACAGGTTCACATTGCCAATGAAATCGGCCACAAAGCGGCAACTGGGGGCTTCATAGACCTCGGTGGGGCTGCCCAGTTGCAAGATTCGGCCATGGCTCATCACGGCGATGCGCGAAGCCATGGTCATGGCCTCTTCTTGGTCATGGGTGACCATCACGCACGTCACGCCAATCGATTCGATGATGTTGACCAGTTCAAACTGGGTTTGCTCGCGCAGCTTTTTGTCCAATGCGCCCAAGGGCTCGTCCAGCAGCAGCAGCTGGGGTTTGCGGGCCAGGCTGCGGGCCAAGGCCACACGCTGTTGTTGCCCGCCGGACAGTTGGTGCGGTTTGCGGCTGGCAAATTTTTGCAATTGCACCAAATCGAGCATGGCTTGCACGCGCTCGCTGATGCTGTCTTTGTCCATGCCCATGCGGCGCAGGCCAAAGGCGATGTTCTCCCACACCGACAGATGGGGAAACAGCGCATACGACTGGAACATCATGTTGATGGGGCGCTCATAAGGCGGCAGTTGGCTGATGTCTTGCCCGCCCAAAAAAATCTGGCCTGCCGATGGCGTCTCAAACCCAGCCAACATGCGCAGCAAGGTCGACTTGCCGCAACCCGAGCTGCCAAGCAAGGCGAAGATTTCACCTTTGCCAATGTTCAGCGACACATCGTCGACCGCTGTCACGCTGTCAAATCGCTTGACCAGGTTCTGAATCTGGAGAAATCCGGCTTTGTCGGTGGGCACAGGGGGCGTCATGTCGTCTTTCTGAACTCAAGAAAAAGGCTGTGCACATGGGACATGTGCACAGCCTGATTTCAATCACGCGGCAAGAGGCGCGTTGTCATTTGCCTTTTTTGAAGGCGGTGTAGACCGATGTCATGGATTCGCGCGTGGCGTTGGACAGGCTCGATGGCGAGACCGCCACTTGCAGTGCGGCAGCATCCAAGAAAACAGCCTTGTTGTTGGCCACTTCAGGGGTGACCTGTGCCACGCTGGCCTTGTTGGCGGTGGCGTAGCTCAGCTCGTTGGTCAGCGATGCGGACACTTCTGGCTTCAAGAAGTAATTGATGAAGGCCATGGCGTTGTTGGGGTGCTGGGCATCCTTGGGCACGGCCAGGTTGTCAAAGAACAGCAGGCCACCGGTTTTGGGCA
>JAGNWH010000017.1:0-30496 GCA_017986055.1 Limnohabitans sp.
ACGGCACCAAGGTCATCGCGCAAGCGATTGCCGAGTCGAGTGCTTTCAGCATTGCAGGCGGTGGTGACACCCTGGCCGCGATTGCCAAATACGGCATCGAAAAGCAGGTGGGTTACATCTCGACAGGCGGTGGTGCGTTTTTGGAGATCTTGGAGGGCAAGACTTTGCCAGCCATCGACATCTTGAGCCAGCGCGCGGCGACAGATTGACTCTCTTCAGGATTTTTTACTCTTTTAAGGAACACCCTCATGGCATTGGTTTCATTGCGTCAAGTTCTCGATCACGCAGCCGAGTTTGGTTACGGCATTCCTGCTTTCAACGTCAACAACCTTGAACAAGTGCAGGCCATCATGGAGGCGGCGCAAGCCACCGACAGCCCGGTCATCTTGCAAGCTTCTGCCGGAGCTCGCAAATACGCGGGTGAGGCGTATTTGCGCCACCTGGTGTTGGCTGCCATCGAGACGCACCCCGACATTCCTGTCGTTTTGCACCAGGACCACGGTGCAACACCCGCGCAGTGCCAGCAGTCCATCCGTTCGGGTTTTTCGAGCGTGATGATGGACGGATCGCTCATGGCCGACGCCAAGACGCCCGCCAGCTACGAGTACAACGTGGACGTGACGCGAAAGGTGTGCGAAATGGCCCATGCCGTGGGCGTATCGGTCGAGGGTGAGCTGGGTTGCTTGGGATCGCTGGAGACGGGCGAAGCTGGCGAAGAAGATGGCGTGGGTGCCGAGGGCAAACTCAGCCATGAGCAGATGTTGACCGATCCGGTTCAGGCCAAGGATTTTGTGGCCCAAACTGGCGTGGATGCGTTGGCCATTGCCATTGGTACCAGCCACGGCGCGTATAAGTTCACCCGCCCGCCCACTGGCGACATCTTGGCCATGGATCGTATTGCTGCCATTCATGCAGCCATTCCCGATACTCACTTGGTGATGCATGGCAGCTCCAGCGTGCCGCAAGAGTGGTTGCAAATCATTCGCCAATACGGCGGCGACATCAAGGAAACCTATGGCGTGCCGGTCGATGAGATCGTCCGCGGCATCCAAAGTGGCGTGCGCAAGGTCAACATCGATACGGACATTCGCTTGTCCATGACGGGCGCCATGCGCCAATTGTTCGCACAGCAGCCCTCAGAGTTCGACCCCCGCAAAGCACTGATCGCTGCAAAAAATGCGGCTGCAGGCATTGTCAAGGCCCGTTTTGAGGCTTTCGGTTGCGCCGGACATGCCGGCAAGATCAAGCCCGTCAGCTTGGATTCGATGGCGACGCGGTACGGTAAATGAAGTTTGTCAAAATTAATTAAGTAAACTCTTATATAGTTTGAGTTGTGGGGTGTGTTTGGTACTCATACCCTGATTAGGGGGCTCTTTCACCGGAGCCCCCTTTTTTTCATGTTCGCCAATGCAGCAGACACAGAGGCATCATTCATGCGCAGACGGTCGGAGGGTTACTGATGGCGTGCGAAATGAAGCTGTGGCCGCTCAGCGCTTCGGTACTGTTCGTGCAGCTTGAGGATTCACAAGGCTTAACGGCTTGAGGGGTAAAAGGTTTTTTATGCGGATGAGCAAGCGCAGCCAGCTGGCTGTGACAGCCTTGGTTGAGGTAGCGCTTCGTGAAGGCGAAGGCCCTGTGTCCTTGGTTGCCATTCAGTCCCGACACAACATCACCAAGACCCGGTTGGAGCAAATTTTCAGCAAGCTTCGTCAATCTCATCTGGTGGACAGCACCATTGGCCCTGGTGGTGGTTACAGCTTGGCCATGGAGGCTGAGCAGATCAGCGTTGCCGATATCGTGTTGGCCATGGAGCCATCGGATACCTTCTTGCAAGTTGGTGAGGCTGCTTCGGTCAGTGATCGTTTGTGGCTGCAACTGAATCAAAAAATGATGCAGGATCTTCAAAGCATCAGTTTGAAGCAACTTGTAAACGCCCAAAGTCTTGAAGACGCCAAGCAAAAGCAGGCTTAGCTCTCAGCTCCCTCAATGGCTTTGCGGGCTGTTAATCCCAGCAGACCTGACATCCCTTTGTGTCCTGTGCCCTCAGTGATTTCGGCGTCGTAGGTGCGAAGGTCCAGAATTTCCAGGTGCCCAAAAGCATTCCGCATCAGGGCTTCGTCGTACAGGTGGTCTAGCTTGCCGGGGCCCCCCGTGTTGTAGTTCAGTTGACTCGGGGTGTAGCCCTGAATAATCAAGGTGCCGCCAGGCTTGAGGCTCGCGTCCATACGGGCGAACAACTGGGTGCGCTCTTCGGCCGTTGCGAATTGGAAAAAGATGCCCACGACGTTGTCGTAATGACCGGGCTTCCAGTCAAATGACTGCCAGTCGCTGCAGACAAAATTCACGTTCACATTTCGGCAGCTGGCCATGGCATGCGCCTTGCGAATCGCATTTTCGGAAAAATCAAACGCATCAACTTGCAAGCCTTGCTGGGCTAGCCAAACGCCGTTTCGGCCTTCGCCATCGGCCACGGCCAGTGCGGTGCCCGTCACCAAGTGGGCAGCTTGCGTCTGCAAATACGCATTGGGTGCTTCGCCAAATACATAGTGCTCGGCAGCAAAGCGTTGATTCCATGTGTGTTGAGGATTTTGGAAAGTGCTCATACAGAAGTGTTTTTAGAAGGTTGAGTTGGGTACGTCATCAATTGAGTATATTTGCCGTGACTTATAAATTTTTTGGAAAGTTGCCATCATGCTGTCTCGATTTTTTGCCTTTGTATTTCTGATAGCTGCCGCGCTCGCTCTGCAAGCTTGCAGCCCCGAAGCGGCGCTGCCCAATGTGTCGCTGGAGCAAGCCCGTGCTGAGCATGAGGCGGGCAAGGTGTTGATGATCGACATTCGCGAGCAGCAAGAGCACGCCACGGGCGTGGCGCAAGGCGTGGTTTTGCTGCCCATGAGCCAGGTGGCGCAACGCGTGGCCGAAATCCCTAAGCGAGCCGATCAGCCGGTCTTGCTCATCTGCAATACCCAAAACCGCTCGCGTGCCGTGACCGAGGCGTTGAAAGAGCAGGGCTTCACCAACATTCGCTATGTGAATGGCGGCATGAGCGAGTGGGCCAAGCGCGGCTGGCCCATGGTCAAGCCGCAAGATTTGCTGGCACCAGGCAAATCCTGAGTGCGAAAACCCAGCCCATCAGCTGGGCTGGTCAAGGGCGTGCTGTGCCTGTGAATGCCTTGATCTAAGGCAAGTCCAGGTGCACCCTGAAGATATAGACTGATGCTTATATATAAGCCCTGGGGCATGCACAAAAGCTTACCTTTACGGCGTTCAGTTTGTAGCCACGACATGAAAGGTGAAGCCCATGAGCACTTTTGACCATCCCGGCCTGATGCAAGACATCAACGAATGCTTGGTCCCGTTTCGCAAAAGCCAGCCCGACGCGATGAAGGCCTTTGGCCAACTGGCCCAGGCGGCCATGACCGAGGGCGCGCTCAGCACCAAGCACAAAGAGCTGATGGCGCTGGCCATTGGGGTCACGCAGCGCTGCTCGGGCTGCATCGGGTTTCACGTCAAAGCCTTGATCAAGCTGGGTGCCACTCGGGCCGAGCTCGAAGAAATGCTGGCTGTGTGCGTCTACATGGGCGGCGGTCCCGCCTTGATGTACGCGGCTGAAGCCGTCAAGGCCTGGGATGACCTGCAAGCAGGGCAGGCCTGAGCCATGACCGAAAAACTGATCACGGTCACATTGACCCAACAACAAGATTACCGTTTTGACATCCGCTTTGACGACAGCATGCCCGTGTTGACCAGCGACGAGCCCGCGCCTTTGGGTACAGGCCAGGGCCCCTCGCCCGTGCAGTTGTTGTGTGCGGCGGTGGGCAATTGCCTGAGTGATTCGCTGCTGTTTGCCCTGCGCAAATTCAAGCAAGAACCCGAACCTCTTCGCTGCGAAGTGCAAGCCCAGGTGGGCCGCAATGCCGAAGGCCGCATGCGCGTGCTGGAGATGGTGGCCACTTTGCACTTGGGGGTGAGCGCCGCCAAGCTGGAGCAGCTGGAGCGTGTGCTGGGTCAGTTCGAGGGCTTTTGCACCGTCACCCAAAGTGTGGGGCAGGGTATCCCGATTCAGGTGCGTGTGCTCGATGCCGATGGGGTGCTGCTGAAGTCCTGAGACTTTCAGAAGCGCGGGGTTTCAGGCGAATTTGGTCAGCATTTCCGCCACATGCTCGGGTGACTGGTCGCCTTGTTCGATCATGCAACCGACCATGGAGAAAAAGGATTTGTCGAGCGCTTTGCGGGCCGCAGCCATTTGCTGGGCAATTTTTTCGCAATCCGCATCGGCCTCGATCAGCTTTTGCAAACCGCGCAGCTGACCTTCAATTCGGGCCAGGCGGGCACACAGGTTTTTCTTTTTCTCGGCGTTCACGATGCGGCTCATGCAGGTCTCCTGATGGGCCCCTGGGGAGAGGGTGGGGCCGCTGGTGCGCATGATAGCTTTTTGCGATGTCTGCTGCGTTTCAGCTGAACAAGGCCCGGTCGCTGGATGTCTGTTGGTACTGCCGGGCAATGTTGGCGCAGACCAAGTCGCACAAGGCGTAAATCGAAGGGTCGGTCACTTTGTAGAACACGCTCGTGCCCCGGCTTTCGCGTGCCACGATGCCGTGTTGCGCCAGATAAGACAGGTGGCGTGAGACGTTGGCAGCCGAATAACCCGACAACTGGGCCAACTCGCCCACGTTGTGCTCGGTGTCGCGCAGCAGGTTCAGAATTTGCAGACGTGTGGGCTCCGACAGCGCCTGGAAATAGGCTGCAATCTGTTCAAGTGCTTTGGCTGGCAAATCTTTCATGGGTGCTCCACAACACATTCTAGGGATGCCGTCTGTCGCAAAATGTTTGACCGGCTATCGATTTTGATTGTATCATTGCGTATGTACGCAAACAACCAAATGTGTAAATCTAACGGTTTGATGGAGATGCACCGATGAACAGACGCTTGATTTTGGCTGCGGCCATGGCATTCTCAGGCTTGCCTGCGGCCCCCGTTTGGGCCGCAGACGACACAGCAGGGGTCAAAAGCGTGGCCGCCAAAGCCAGCGCAACAGGTACGCAAGAGCTGAGCCTTGACGCCGTGGTCGAGGCGGTGCGCCAGGCGACTTTGTCGAGCCAGGTGGCTGGAGCCATCGTGGTCTTGAACGTCAAGGCCGGTGATCAGGTGCGTGCTGGGCAGGAACTGCTGCGCATCGATGCCAGTGCAGCCCAGCAAAACGTGGTGGGCAGCACAGCCCAACTCGAAGCCGCACAGGCTAACTTGCGCGTGGTCAGCAAAGAGCTCGACCGTCAGAAGCAACTGTTCCAAAAGCAATACATCAGCCAGGGTGCACTTGATCGCACCCAAGCCCAGTTCGAAGCTGCCCAGGCCCAGGTGCAAGCTCAGCAAGCGCAAACCCGAGCAGCCCAAACCCAGACCGGGTTTTTCAGCGTGCGTGCCCCGTTCAATGGTGTGGTGTCCGATGTGACCGTCACCTTGGGTGACATGGCCATGCCAGGCCGTCCGCTGGTGACCCTGCACGATCCTTCGGCTTTGCGCGTGAGCGCGGCCGTGCCACAGTCAATGATCGATGGTGTGCGTGCCCAGTTGAAGGCGGTGCGATATGACATTGCTGGCCACAAAAGTGCGGTCGCAGCCAGCGTGCAGTTGCTGCCCGCCGTGGACCCCGTGACACACACCGCGCAGCTGCGCGTGGCGTTGCCTGCAGGCACTGAGGGCTTGGTGCCCGGCATGTTTGCCCGGGTCTGGGTGCCTGCCACCAAAGCATCGGGTGAAGCCCGAGAGGGGCGTGTGTTTTTGCCTCTGACCGCCATCGTGCGCCGTGCCGAGATGACCGGCGTTTACGTGATGGATGCCCAAGGCAAGCCGCGTTTGCGGCAGGTTCGCTTGGGCCGCACAGCAGGCCAGACCGTTGAAATTTTGGCGGGTGTGAGCGATGGTGAGAACGTCGTGACAGAGCCCGCCACCCTCGGCCAAAAAACCGGAAAGTGACCCCATGAGCGAGCAAAAAATGGGTGTGTCGGGCCGCATCGCGGCAGCTTTTCAAAGCGCACAGATCACGCCACTCTTGGCGCTGGTGGCGTTTTTGCTGGGTGTGTTTGCCGTGATGGTGACGCCCCGCGAGGAAGAGCCGCAAATCAATGTGACCATGGCCAATGTGATCGCGCCCTTCCCCGGCGCATCGGTGCGCGATGTGGAGCAAATGGTGGCGATTCCGGCAGAGCAGGTGCTGTCCAAGATTGCCGGTGTCGAGCATGTTTATTCGGTCTCGCGCCCTGGCGTGGCCATCATGACCGTGCAGTTCAAGGTGGGCGTGCCGCGCACCGAGGCGCTGGTCAAGTTGCACGACACGATCCGCGAAAACGCCGATTGGTTGCCTCGTAACCTGGGCCTGCCCGAACCCCTGATCAAGCCCAAGGGCATTGACGACGTGCCGATCGTGTCACTCACCTTGCATGGCCGTACGCCCGAGGTGAGCGCTTTTGAGCTGGAGCGCGTGGCGCACAGCATCGAGGCCGATATCAAGCGCGTGCCCGGCACCCGTGATGTGGTCACCCTCGGTGGTCCGCACCGCGCGGCGCTGGTGCAAATCGACCCGCAGCGCATGAATGGCTCTGGTGTCACGGTGCACGATGTGCGCATGGCCCTGCAATCTGCCAACTTGGGCTTGCCCGTGGGTGAATTGTTGGGTGCCAACCAAAGCGTGGCCATCGAGGCTGGACCTCACTTGGCGCAAGCCAGTGATGTGGCGGACTTGGTGGTACAGGTGGTGCAGGGCAAGCCGGTGTTCCTGAAAGATGTGGCCACCGTGAAAGATGGCCCGATGCCCGCTGAGCGTTACGTTTGGCACGGTAACAACGTCAACAATGGCGGTGAAGAATTCGCAGCCGTGACGCTGTCGATCACCAAAAAATCGGGCGAAAACGCCATCGATGTGGCCAATGGCGTGAAAGCCCGTGTCGAGAAACTGCAGGGCACAGTGATCCCTGACGATGTTGTGGTGGTCGAGACCCGCAATTACGGCGAGACCGCCAACGACAAAGCGAAAAAGTTGATCCAAAAACTGCTGTTCGCCACGGCGTCTGTGGTGGCCTTGGTGTTCATGGCGCTGGGTCGCCGCGAAGCCGCCATCGTCGGTGTGGCCGTGATTTTGACGCTGACAGCAACCTTGTTCGCGTCTTGGGCCTGGGGCTTTACGCTCAACCGTGTGTCGCTGTTTGCCCTGATTTTTTCCATCGGCATTTTGGTCGACGACGCGATCGTGGTGGTTGAGAACATCCATCGCCACCAGCAGCTTTATCCGGGCAAAAGCATTCGCGAAATCATTCCTGGTGCGGTGGACGAAGTCGGTGGCCCCACCATCTTGGCCACCTTCACGGTGATCGCGGCCTTGTTGCCCATGGCTTTTGTCAGTGGCCTGATGGGCCCCTACATGAGCCCGATCCCGATCAATGCCAGCTTGGGCATGCTGCTCTCGCTGGCCATTGCGTTTGTCATCACGCCTTGGTTGTCGGGCATGTGGATGAAGCCGTCTGACCACGCACACGGCGAGAACGCGTCAGGGGGCGGTCACACTGGCCTGAGCGCCAAGCTCGAACCCCTGTTTGAAAAGATTTTCCAGCCATTGCTGGACACGCAAAAAGGCGGTCAAAACCGCAAGTTGCTGGGCTTGGGCATTGCCGGTTTGATCGCCTTGTCTTTGGTGCTGCCCGCGACGGGTTTGGTCATGCTCAAGATGCTGCCTTTTGACGACAAGTCGGAGTTTCAGGTTGTGGTGGACATGCCTGCAGGCACGCCTCTTGAGAAAACCGCTGCCGTGATGCGCGAGCTGGGTGGCCTTTTGGCCACGGTGCCCGAGGTCACGCACTACCAGGCTTACGTGGGTACGGCTTCGCCCATCAATTTCAATGGTTTGGTGCGTCAGTATTACCTGCGTGCTGGCAGTGAACTGGGTGACATCCAAGTTAATCTGGTGCGCAAGTCCGAGCGCAGCGACAAGAGCCATGTCATTGCCACCCGCGTGCGTCCGGCCTTGCAAGAGATTGGCCGCAAACACGGCGCCAATGTCAAGGTGGTCGAAGTGCCGCCGGGCCCGCCTGTGATGTCGCCCATCGTGGCTGAAATTTATGGTCCGGATGCTGAGGGGCGCCGTCAGGTGGCCAAATCGGTACGTGCTGTCTTTGAAAAGACCGAAGGCGTGGTGGACATCGACGACAGCTCGATCGCCGATGCACCGCGCAAGATTTTGCTGGTGGACCGCCGCAAGGCCGCTGTGCTGGGTGTGTCGCAACAAGCCATCGTGACCACTTTGCGTGCCGGTTTGGCTGGCGAATCGGTGACTTACCTGCACGACGGTAGCAAATACCCGGTCCCCGCCTTGATTCAGTTGCCCGAGCAACTGCATGGCGATCTGGATGCTTTGTTGCAACTGGGCGTGAAAACCGCCACGGGCAAAGTGGTGGCGATGCGCGAGTTGGTCACCGTGAGCGACACCTTGCGTGAGCAGCCCATCATTCACAAGGACATGCTGCCGGTGAATTTTGTCAACGCCGACATGGCGGGCAAGGTGGACAGCCCCTTGTACGGTTTGTTCAAGATGCGTGGCGATGTGGCCAAAATCCAGGGGCCCGACGGTGCGCTGGTCGAAGAATATTTCATCAGCCAGCCTGACGATGCCTGGCGCGGTTACGGCATCAAGTGGGACGGCGAATGGCAGATTACATACGAGACGTTTCGTGACATGGGCGCAGCCTATGGCGTTGGTCTGATCCTGATCTATTTGTTGGTGGTGGCACAGTTTGGTTCTTACCTCACGCCGCTGATCATCATGGCCCCGATTCCATTGACCATCATTGGCGTGATGCCGGGCCACGCTCTGCTGAATGCGCAGTACACAGCCACCAGCATGATCGGCATGATCGCGCTGGCGGGCATCATCGTGCGCAACTCGATTTTGTTGGTGGACTTCATCAACCTGCAAGTGCAAACCGGCATGGATTTCAAGCGGGCCATCGTGCAATCGGCCATCACCCGCGCTCAGCCCATCATGCTCACGGGCCTGGCGGCCATGATCGGGGCCTTTTTCATTGTGGATGACCCGATCTTCAACGGCTTGGCCATTTCGCTGATTTTTGGCATTTTTGTGTCCACGGTGCTGACGCTGGTTGTCATCCCGACTTTGTATTACGTCGCGTACCGAAAAAAGTACGAGGCCTGAGTTTTTAATTTCATCAACCGGAGTTTGAATCATGAAATCTTGGCAAATCGTTCGTTTGGTCGCAGGGACCTTCATCTTGCTGTCTTTGGCTTTGGGCGTGCAGGGCAGCCCCATTTTTGTGAGCGCGTGGTGGCTGGCGTTTACCGCTTTTGTGGGCGCTAACCTGCTGCAAAGCGCCCTGACCAAGTGGTGCTTGATGGAATCCATCTTGCGCAAACTGGGCGTTGAGGCCGGCAGCTGATTTGACGGCACGCACGACATGAGCACGCCCTTGTTCAAACCCCGGCCACTGAGCGGCTGGGTGCTGGCGGCCTTGCTGGCCAGCCCTTCTGTGCAGGCTTTGGATTTGCTGCAAACCTGGGAACAGGCGCGTCAGCACGACCCGCAGATGCAGGTGGTTCAGGCTACGCGCTCATCGGTGCAAGCCTACGAAGCGCAGGCCAAAGCCCTCTGGCGTCCGGTGCTGATGGGCAGTGCCAGTGTGGGGGCCATGTCGGCAGATACCAGCACACAGGGCGCACAGTTTGCCGTGGGTGGTCAGCCGGCCATGCCTGGCAGCTTCGCCACCTCGGCCAGCGCTGCCACTTCAACACGTTGGTCGTTGCAAGCCAAGCAAGCGCTGTACAGCCCTGAGCGCCAGGCGCAGCAAGCGCAGTTGCAAAAAGCCGCCAGCGTGGCCGAACTGCGTGCCGATTGGGCGCAGCAGCAGTTCATGCAGCTCACGGCGCAAAGGTATTTCAACTTGCTGGTGGCGGAACGCCAGCAACAGGTGCTGAAAAACCAGCATGCCGCCGTCAGCCGTTCGCTGACCGAAGTCAAAGACCGTTTTGCACTGGGCGATTTGCCTGTGACCGATACGCACGAAGCCACGGCCCGTGCCACGGGCCTGCAAGCACAGTTGCTCGCCGCCGAAAGCGATGTGCAAATGGCCCGTAGCGTGCTGGCCGAATCCACCCGCTTGAGCGTCGACGCCCTGAAACTCCATGTGCCCAAAACCGAATGGACATTGACTGCCGTCCCCGCTTTGGCGCAGGTTCAAGAGCAGGTGCGTCAAGCCAACACAGGCGTGCTGTTGCAAAAAGCCCAGTGGGATGTGGCCCTGCAAGAGCTTAAAAAACACGAGCGCAGTGGCGGTATCACGCTCGATTTTGTGGCCTCCGCAGGGCGGGACCGCCTGAGCGGGGAGGGCGATTTTGGCCCATCTTCCAATACCCAAAGCCAGCAGATGCTCGGCCTGAGCCTGAATGTGCCTTTGTACACAGGCGGCTGGCGCAGCGGCAAATTGCAAGAGGCGGTGAGCGCGGCAGACAAAGCCTCAGCCGAATACGACTTGGCTCTGCAACAAGCGCAACAGCAAGCCCGTTCGGTGTGGCTGGCCTTGCAAACCGGGCCTGCCCGTTTGGCGGCCATGAAGGCATCGTGGCAAGCCAGCGCGGCTCGGCTAGATGCCACCCGTTTGGGTCGGCAAGTGGGCGACCGCACCACGCTGGAACTGCTGCAAGCCGAAAACGATGCGGCTCAGGCCGAGCTGGCGTGGTTGCGTGCACAGGCTGACTTGCTGCTCACGCAATTGCAACTGGATGCTTTGACCGGTGCCATGTCGGTGCAAAGCCTGCAAGCCCTCAATGCCCATTTAGCCCCTTGATTTATCAGATTTCGAACTGGAGAAGACCGACATGAAAACAGCCCATGACTTGGTGTCGCAAGCCAAAACTGACATCCGCGAAATTGCCCTGCAAGAAGCCGAGGCGGCCATCCAGCAATCGGATGTGTTGATCGATGTGCGCGAAGCCGATGAATTTGCGGCGGGCCATTTGCCTGGCGCTGTGTTGGTGCCACGGGGCTTGCTGGAGTTCAAGCTCAGCGGCACGCCCGCTTTGTCGGGCCGTGACCTGAAGGTGGTGTTGTATTGCAAAACCAGTGGCCGTGCCGCGCTTGCTGCGCAAACCATGCAAAGCATGGGCTACCTGAATGTGAGTTCGATTGCGGGCGGCTTTGACGCCTGGGCAGCCGCCGGCAAATCAGTGGTCAAACCCGAACAACCATCGTTCGAGTGAGTCTGGCTTCCCATATTGGCGTCTTGTTTTTGCTGTCTCAGTGAAATCCCTGATGAGCTAGCGTGCTCCAAGTGTCCAAAGGGGCTTCGATTTCGGTTAAATTAGCCGCCAGTTATATTAATTCTTTCAGGAGTTCTCATGAAATTGATTTTTGCCGTTGCCGCCGTGTCGGCCTTGTTGTCTGCCCCCGCTTTCGCCAACATGGACATGGCCAAGAAAAACGCCTGCATGGCCTGCCACGCGGTCGATAAAAAACTGGTTGGCCCTGCTTACCAAGACGTCGCCAAAAAATATGCCGGTCAAAAAGACGCCGTCGCCACTTTGGCCAAGAGCATCAAGGCGGGTGGTTCTGGCAAGTGGGGTCCGATTCCCATGCCCGCACAAGCCGCTTTGAGCGACGCCGATGCCAATACGTTGGCGGCCTGGATTCTGGCGGGTGCCAAGTAAATTCAACTACCCGCACAACGGGTCAAAATTGATGGTTGTTTAGAAAGCTCGATTGGTACTCGTGGCTTTTTTCTTGCCGCTCAAAGGTTATCCTTTGAGCGGCTTTTTTAATGGGAGAAAAAACATGAAATTGCGCACGTCTTTGCTTCTGGCCTGCACGGTTGCCTTCTTTACAGTCTGTGTCCAGGCACAACCAGCGATCTTCAAGGATGCGGATTACAAGTTGGGCGAAAAATTGATCGCTGACAGCCAATGCGTGGCTTGCCATGTGGGCAAAGTCGGGGGTGATGGCAGTGCCATCTATAAACCCCAGGGTCGCATCAACAGTGCCGCATTGCTGCGAGGCATGGTCGAGCAATGCAACACCGAATTGAATTTGGGCATGTTCCCTGAAGAGGTCAATTCGGTCGCTGCGGTACTCAATCGAAACCATTACAAGTTCAAATAGAGATTTAAGGATTCAATTTAATTTGAACTGACAAATACCTTACCCCATAGGGTATAGGGTATCTTCCGATACCCGTTTTCTTCTGCGTCAAGGATGATCGATATCAACCCAACAAGGCACATGGTGTGTGTGGTTGGTCCTCTTCATTGCGAGACTTCAGGAGAATATCAATGCGCAAATCCTTCACATGGATGAAATGGGCCGTTTTGGCCAGCTCGATCTGGTTGACCGGCTGCGGCACCATCAGCACCCTCGGCAAGTTGGAGTCTGGTGCGGGCTCAGAAGCCAGTCGCATGTGGGATCGCTGGGTTGAAGGCGAAGGCGATATCGCTGTGGCCACCACCTGGGAGCGCAAAGTCAAGCAGGGCGTGACCGCCCAAGAGGTCGAGCAAGTCCTCAAACAAGTGGCGACAGAGCGCAACATGCGCGATGTGGGCACTTTGCCTTTGTCAAAAGAGCTCGAAGCACGTTCGGGCAAAAAAGAAAAACTGCTGACCGTGTACTCGTTCTGTTCGCCTGCGACAGCACGCCGCATGGTCGATTTCAGCCCGCACATGGCAGCTTACTTGCCTTGCCGTGTGTCCATGGTTGAAAAAGAAGACGGCCTGTGGCTGTACACACTCAATATGGACATGATGGTGAAGATGGGCCGCAAGCTGCCATCGCCCCTCAAAGAAGAAGCCAAAGCTGTTCGCGACACCATTTGGGAAATGATGGAACGCGGCAGCAAGGGTGAGTTTTGATCTGAAAAAAACTGGAGACAACAATGAAAAAAATCAACACTTTGCGCGCCACCGTGCTGGCCGCTGTTTTGGCCACGGGTTCGACAGCTTGGGCTACCAATGGCATGTTGATGGAGGGCTACGGCCCTCAGGCTTTGTCGATGGGTGGGGCAGCTGCCGCATATGACAACGGAACAGCGGGGATGATGAACAACCCTGCAACATTGCAATTAGGTGCCAACGGCACACGTGCTGATATTGCTTTGGGTGTTTTGGGGCCAAACGTGACTGCTATGGGGCAAAAGTCTGACGGCACCTCCTATGTCATGCCAGCAGTGGGATGGGTCAAGAAGAACGACCAGTTCAGTTGGGGTGTTGGCATGTTCGGTCAAGGTGGTATGGGTACGGAGTTTGGTGCTAACGCCGGATTGATGGCCAATATGCGTTCGGAGCTGGGCGTTGGACGTGTCATTTTTCCGCTGGCTTACCGCGTCAGCCCGCAACTGAGTGTGGGAGCGTCATTGGATTATTCGTGGGCCAGCATGGATATGCAAATGACAACGAATCGTGCGAACTTGAATGGGATGATGGATTCTGCTAATCCTAATAGTTCTGCGGCGCTTGGAACATCACTGGCGCCTGGACAAATGGGAAACCCCAGTTATGGGCGACTTGATTTTTCAAATTCGAACGACTTTTCAGGTGCTGCCAAGTCAACGGGCTGGACTGGAAAATTTGGTGCAGTACTGGAGGCTACGCCAGCGCTGACTTTGGGCTTTAGTCATCAGTTAAAAACCAATTTGGCAGATATGACCACATCTGCAACTGGTGCGAAGTTCGAACTCTACGGTGGTAGCAATGGAACCACCAGCATGGTTGGTAAATTGACCATCCACAATTTCCAAATGCCCGCTGTAACCACCATTGGTGGCGCTTACAAGGCAAGTCCTGAATTGACCCTGGTGGCAGACATTAAAAACATTGGGTGGTCTTCGGTGATGAAGAAATTTTTGATGACCTTCGATGCGGGTCAACCGTTGCAATTCGCCATGGATCAAAACTGGAAGGACCAGACGGTCGTATCGTTGGGTGGAGCCTACCGGTTGAATGAGTCGACGGTGTTGCGCGCGGGTTACAGCCATGCTTCCAATCCTGTTCCAGATGCTTATGTGCATCCTTTGTTCCCTGCGATCGTTAAGTCTCACCTGACGGCTGGTATTGGTCATAAATTCAATGATCAGGTGTCTATGGACATCGCTGTGTCTCATGCGCCCAAAGTCAGTGTGACCTCTGGTCAAGGGGCTGCTATTTCCCACAGCCAGACCAACTATCAGTTGATGCTGAGTTATCGGTATTGATTGCCTGACGAGGCCTTCCTGATCAGGGTTTGTCCTGATCAGGAAGTGCCCTCGGTGTAATCCCTGAATCAGATTCATCGTTTATCGTATATATTCGCACATCCGAATATACGAACCTAACAGCAAAGCACGCATGAGCGAAGAAATGGATGAAGTGTTTGAGAAGGCGGCTGAGTTGTTTGCCGTACTGTCAACGCCCATTCGTTTGCGCATCATCAGCGAGTTGTGCCAAGGGGAAAAAAACGTAGGGCAGTTGCTGGACCACATTGATGTAGCGCAACCCAATATGTCGCAGCATCTGAACATCATGTACAGGGCGGGCATTTTGGGCAAACGTCGTCAGGGGGCTCAGATGTTTTATCGGATTGCAGACGAATCTGCTGTGATGGTTTGCCGTGCCGTGTGCACACAGGTGGCCATCGATGTGGCAGTGAATTGACAACTCAAAACGAGGAGTTTGTGTGAAAGAAGACAGCATCCATTCAGGAAGAGTGCAAAAAGCACCTGAAAACTTCCTGACCCAAAGTGGCGTCAAGGAGGTTTTTGCCGAAGGCAAAAAAGGCCGCCGTGATTTCATTCGCAATGCCTTTGCAGCTGCGGCTGCAGGTGCCGCTGCCCCCATGGCCATGGCACAGGGCAACCCAGTGCCCGTCGAGGGCGGCGATCCCAATATCTTGACCTTGCCCGAGCACGCAGTGGGCTTGGGTCAAGGTGTGGCCGTCGAAGGGTACGGCAAGCCCTCCAAGTTCGAAGCGAACTTGCAGCGCCGCCAAAGCCCCGGCCTCACACAGACGACGCAGGCTTCGGTGTCGTTCGCGCCACTGCAGTCATTGTTTGGCATCGTCACGCCAAGTGGTTTGCACTTCGAGCGGCACCACCAAGGCTGGTGGGACATCGATCCCTCCAAGCACCGTTTCATGATCAACGGCATGGTCAAAAAGAACATGGTGTTCACCATGGACGAGATCATGCGTTTGCCTTCGGTCTCGCGTTTCCACTTCATTGAGTGTGGCGCCAACAGCGCGACCGAGTGGGGCAACGTGGCCGTGCCCACAGTGCAATACACCCACGGCATGTTGTCGTGCAGCGAGTTCACGGGCGTGCCCTTGATTACTTTGCTGGAGTTGGCTGGTGCTGACTTGAAAAATGGCAAGTTTGTGTTGGCCGAAGGCGGTGATGGTTCGTCCATGACCCGCACCATTCCGATGAGCTTGATCACTTCGGGCGAAGTCATCGTGGCCTATGGTCAGAACGGTGAAATGCTGCGCCCCGAAAACGGTTATCCCCTGCGTTTGGTGGTGCCCGGTGTGCAAGGCGTGAGCTGGGTCAAGTACCTGCGCCGCGTCGAAGTGGGTGACAAGCCCTATGCCGCCAAAGACGAAGCGATTCACTACATCGATTTGCAGCCCGGTGGCATGCACCGCCAGTACACCAACATCCAGGAAGTCAAAAGCGTGGTGACCACGCCATCCGGTGGTCAGGTGTTGCTGGACAAAGGTTTTTACAACATCACAGGACTGGCTTGGTCGGGCAAAGGCAAGATCAAACGCGTGGACGTGTCTACTGACGGTGGTCGCAATTGGCGTCAGGCTCGACTGGAAACACCGGTCTTGTCCAAAGCTTTGTCGCGTTTCAACCTCGACTGGGTGTGGGACGGCAAGCCCGCCATCATCCAAAGCCGTGCGCAAGACGACACGGGACATGTTCAGCCCACCTACCAGCAGTTGCGCGGTGTGCGTGGAACGCGTTCGATTTATCACAACAACGCCATCCAGTCGTGGTTGGTGCAGGAAAACGGTGAGGTGAAAAATGTCCAGGTTTCGTAATGCCGTTTTGACGGTGGCTTTGCTGGCAGTGGCTGGTATGGCCTCTGCCCAGAGTTCAAAGTTTCCCGGTGTGGGCCGTGATGCCACGCCCAAAGAAGTGGCCAAATGGGACATCGATGTGCGTCCCGACTTCAAGGGCTTGCCTGCGGGTTCGGGTTCGGTCGCCAAAGGCCAAGATGTGTGGGAGGGCAAGTGTGCTCACTGCCATGGTGTGTTTGGTGAGTCTGGTGAAGTGTTCAGCCCCCTGATTGGCGGTACCACCGCTGAAGACATCAAGAATGGGCGCGTTGCCAACTTGAACCGCTCCGACTACCCCGGCCGGACCACGATCATGAAAGTGGCGTCGGTCTCGACCGTGTGGGATTACATCAACCGTGCCATGCCTTGGACCAGCCCCAAGACCTTGACCACGGAAGAGGTTTACGCTGTTACGGCATTTTTGTTGAACTTGGCCAATATCGTGCCTGACAACTATGTGCTGTCAGACAAGAACATCGCCGAAGTGCAGGCCCGCATGCCCAACCGCAATGGCATGCAAACCCAGCATGCGATGTGGCCAGGCAACGAGTTTGCAGGCGTGAAAAAGCCTGACACAGCCAACAAGGTTTGCATGAAAGACTGCACGCCAGAACCCAAAGTGGCTTCTTTCTTGCCCGACTTTGCACGCAATGCCCATGGCAACTTGCTGGAGCAAAACCGCAATGTGGGTGCCCAACGCGGCGCAGACACGACCAAGCCTGAACCCAAGGCCGGTATGCCCGTGGTCGCAGCCGCTGCCGCACCTGTTGCTGCAGTCAAGCCAGAAAACAACGAAGCCAAAGCGGCGATTGCACTCTTGAACAAGCACAGCTGCACCGCATGCCATGGCGTGGACAAGAAAATTGTCGGCCCTGGCTTCAATGAAGTGGCCAAGAAAAATGCCGGCAAAGTAGATTATTTGGCAGGCAAAATCAAGGCGGGTGGTGTTGGCGTGTACGGACAAATTCCAATGCCGCCACAATCGCTGCCTGAGGCTGACGCCAAGAAAATTGCCGAATGGATTTCCAAGGGGGCCAGCAAGTAATACGGACTTTCCCCGTTGTACTGCTGAACCTGTTTCAATAGCATCACTCAATCATCAAGGAGATATCAGATGCAAAACCGTCGTGAGACACTCAAGCAAACCGCTGTTGTGGCGGGCCTCTTGGCCACTGCTGGCTTCCCTCAGTTTGCCCACGCTGCCTTCAACAAAGCCGCATTCGAAGCCAAGTCGGTGCAAGACGCTGCCAAAGCCGCTGGCGCTGCCAGCATGGCCGAAAGCAAAGACGTGACCATCACTGGTCCGGACATCGCTGAAAACGGTGCTGTGGTGCCTTTGGGTGCCAGCACAGCACTGCCAGGCGTCAAGCACATGCTGATTCTGGTCGAGAAGAACCCCGCAGCCCTCGTGGCCATGTTCCATGTGTCCGATGCCGTGGAAACCAATTTCACGACCCGCGCCAAAATGGGCCAGTCTTCCGATGTCTACGCTGTGGCCATCATGAACGACGGCAAAGCCTTGTGGGCCAAAAAAGAAGTCAAGGTCACTTTGGGTGGTTGCGGCGGTTAAGCCCCTGCAAACATCCGACCTCACATTGATTCATTGAAAGATTTAGGAGAAAAAAATGGCAGATCCAATGCGCATTCGTGCCCAAGCCTCGGGCGACAAAGCAACTGTCCGTGTGCTGATGAGCCACGAGATGGAGTCCGGTCAGCGTAAAGACGCGTCCGGCAAAACCGTGCCAGCCTGGTACATCCAGGAAGTCACAGCCAACCTCAACGGCAAGCAAGTGCTGGCCGCTGAATGGGGCCCTGCAGTGTCCAAAAACCCGTTTCTGCAATTCGCAGTCAAAGGCGCTAAAGCCGGTGACAAAATTGCAGTGACTTGGAAAGACAACAAGGGCGAGAGCCGCACCGACGAAGCCACGGTGTCGTGATCTTCTGTTGAGTTGGAAAAGGGTGAAGTCAGCACTTCACCCTTTTTGCGTTTGATCAAACCAAAGAGGTGACAATGAAAAAAGCAGCAACCCTTTCGATGGCAGCGGCCTTGGCCCTGTCTGTAGCGCCGGCAATGGCCCAAAAAACGGCCAGCCAAGGCATTGATGAATACCGGGCCATGTTGCAAGACGGCAACCCGGCTGAGCTTTTTGAAGCCAAAGGCGAAGACCTCTGGAAAAAAGCGCGCGGACCCAAAAATGCTTCGCTCGAAAAGTGCGATCTGGGTCAAGGGCCGGGGGTGGTGAAGGGCGCTTTTGTGGCCTTGCCTCGTTATTTTGCTGACACTCAGCGCATGCAAGACCTGGAATCCCGTCTTGTCACCTGCATGGAAACTTTGCAAGGCTTCAATGCCGCTGAAATTTCCAAGACTGCTTTTGGGCGTGGCGAAATGGCCAACGTCACCGCTTTGGCCACTTGGATCGCGGCCGAATCCAAGGGCTTGAAGTTCAATCTCTCTCAGTCACACCAGCAAGAACAAACCTTCTACGAAGTGGGCAAGCGCCTGTTCTTTCAACGTGGCGGCCCCCATGATTTTTCTTGCGCGTCTTGCCACGGCGAAGAGGGCAAACGCATCCGCTTGCAAGACTTGCCGATCCTGAGCAAGAACCCCGGTGACGGCGTTGGTTTTGCTGCTTGGCCTGCCTACCGCGTGTCGAATGGTCAGATGTGGAGCATGCAATTGCGTCTGAACGATTGCTATCGCCAGCAACGCTTTCCCTATCCCGGTTTTGCCAGTGACGCCACTGTCGCTTTGGCCACCTATTTGGGCGTGAATGCCAAGGGTGCTGTCTCGATCGCACCGGCCATCAAACGCTGACCTGACCAGGAGAACCACATGAACAAAAAGACCCAACTTGTATTGGCCAGTTTGACGGCCGCTTTGGTGGCTGCAGGCTGCGCATCCGGCCCTTCACTTGCCGAACTGAACGCTTTGACCGACAAAATTGTCAAGACTTCTTTCCGTGACCAAGGTGCGGTCAAAGTAGAGCGCATCACCGCCACTGACGAAACCAATCGCGCTTGCAGCGACGCCGATGTGGCTGGCAAGCCGCTGGATGAAAAAACGGCCAAGGCCATCGAAGAAGCCAACTTCAAAGCCATCAAGTGGCCATCGGATGGAAAATTCATTGGCGACTGGAAAGAGGGCGAAAAAATTGCCCAAAGTGGCCGAGGTTTGACTTGGAGCGACGCGGCCAATACGGTCAACGGTGGCAATTGCTACAACTGCCACCAAATGGACAAGAAAGAGATTTCTTACGGCACGATTGGTCCGAGCTTGTACAACTACGGCAAGATCCGTGGCGTGTCCAACCCGGACGATCCGGCCAGCAAAGCCATCGTCGAATACACCTGGGGCAAGGTTTGGAACGCCAAGGCTTACAACGCCTGTTCCAACATGCCACGCGCTGGTCACATGGGCATCTTGAACGAGACCCAAGTGCGCCACGTTGTTGGCTTGTTGCTCGACCCCAAATCGCCCGTCAACCAGTAAGCCCTCGAAAACCCGGCTCGCCCGGGTTTTTTAGCCCCGTATATATCAGTGATTGCAAATATGAATCTCTCCAAACGCGAATTTATCCAAGTCATGGGTGCCGGCACGATGGCTGGCATGAGCATGGGCTCTTTTGCCGAAGCCAGCGCGGCCACGGCTTCCAACGGCCTGTACGACATCCCGAAGTTCGGCAATGTGTCGTTTTTGCACATGACCGATTGCCATGCGCAGCTCAAGCCGATTTATTTCCGCGAGCCCAGCATCAACATGGGCATTGGCTCCATGCAGGGCAATTTGCCGCATTTGGTGGGTGAGTATTTGTTGCAAGTGGCCAAGATCCGTCCGGGCACCGCCGAGGCGCATGCCTTGACGTTCCTTGATTACGAAAAAGCCGCCAAACGTTACGGCAAAGTCGGTGGTTTTGCGCACTTGGCCACGTTGGTCAAACGCATGAAGGCCAGCCGTCCCGGCGCTTTGTTGCTCGACGGTGGCGACACTTGGCAGGGCTCGGGCACCAGCCTGTGGACCAACGGTCAGGACATGGTCGATGCCTGTAAATTGCTGGGCGTTGACGTGATGACCGGGCACTGGGAATTCACCTTGGGCATGGAGCGCGTGAAAGAAATCGTTGAGAAAGACTTTGCCGGCAAGGTCGATTTTGTGGCGCAGAACGTCAAGACCAATGACTTTGGCGACCCGGTTTTCAAGCCATATGTGATCCGCGAAATCAATGGCGTGCCTTGCGCCATCATCGGCCAGGCATTTCCCTACACCCCGATTGCCAACCCGCGTTACATGGTGGCCGACTGGGAGTTCGGCATCCAGGACGAGAACATGCAAAAGATGGTCAACGAAGCCCGTGGCAAAGGTGCTCAGGTCGTGGTCGTCATCAGCCACAACGGCATGGACGTGGACTTGAAGATGGCCAGCCGCGTGAGCGGCATCGATGCCATCATGGGCGGTCACACGCACGATGGCATGCCTGTGGCCTCGATCATCGCCAACAAAGGCGGCAAGACGTTGGTCACCAATGCGGGCTCCAATGGCAAGTTTTTGGGTGTGCTCGACTTTGATGTCAAAGACAAAAAGGTCAGTGACTTCCGCTACAAATTGTTGCCTGTGTTCTCCAACATGCTGCCGGCCGATCCCGAGATGGACGCTTTGATCACCAAGATCCGTGCACCCTACGAGTCCAAACTGTCTGAAAAGCTGGCTGTGACCGATGGCATGTTGTACCGCCGTGGCAACTTCAATGGCACTGGCGACCAGTTGCTGGTCGATGCGTTGTTGGATGTGCAAGGTGCCGAAATTGCTTTCTCTCCTGGCTTCCGCTGGGGCACCACGCTGTTGCCAGGTCAGGCCATCACACGCGAATGGTTGCTCGACATGACCGCCACCACTTACTCGTATGCCACTGTGACCGAGATGACGGGCGAGACCATCAAGACCGTCCTGGAAGACGTGGCCGACAACCTGTTCAACCCCGATCCTTATTACCAACAAGGTGGTGACATGGTGCGCGTGGGCGGTTTGTCATACAGCTGCAACCCGGTGGGCACCATGGGCAATCGCATCGGCGATTTGCGTCTGAAAGGCCAACTCATTGATGCCGGTAAAAAATACAAGGTCGCGGGTTGGGCCCCTGTGGCCGAAGAAGCCCGCAACCAGGGCAACAAACAAGTCTGGGATGTGGTGGAGACTTGGCTCAAGGCACAGGGTGGCCGCGTCAAGCCGCGCAAGCTCAATGCTCCCAAAATCATGGGCGCTTTGCCAAACAAAGGTTACGCTGCGTGATGGACAAACACAGTGCCGAAAGGCACTGTGTTTTGCATGAGGGGATCCCAATGAAAAGAAGACATTTGATATTGGCCAGCACCGCATTGGGCAGTGCCGCTTTGTGGCCCGAAGCCCGTTTGCTGGCACAACAAACGCAGGAGTTCATTGAAGGTCCCCCCGTGGCGGATATTCCTGCCAAACAATTGTCGGCGCACGTCTGGCTGATCTACTCTCCCGATGGGTTTCCCACCCCTGAAAACCGGGGCATGATGGCCAATGTGATTTTTGTCGTGACCTCGGCCGGGGTGGTGGTGATCGACTCCGGCGCCTCACTGCAAATCGGTCAGATGGCCATCCGCATGATCCGCAAGGTGACCGACAAGCCGGTGGTGGCGGTGTTCAATAGCCATTACCACGGCGACCATTGGCTGGGTAACCACGCTTTTGTCAAAACCTACGGCGACAAGCTGCCTATTTATGCATTGCCCAGCACCATTGAAAAACTCAAGGGGGCTGAGGGCAATCTCTGGCGCAGCCTGATGGAGCGCTGGACCAACCAGTCCACCTTGGGCACCGAGGTGGTCTTGCCCAACACGCCGGTGCAGCACGGCCAAGTGATTCAGTTTGGCGACGTGAGCTTGCGCATGCACCATTACGGCACGGCGCACACCCCTTCTGATTTGTGCGTGGAAGTGGTGCAGGACAAGCTCACCGCAGTGGGCGATATCGCCATGACCAACCGCATTGCCAACATGGACGAAGGTTCGTACCCTGGCACCTTCAAATACTACAAAGCGCTTATGGCGGCAGCGGGCGAGCAGATCTGGGTGCCGGGACACGGCCAGCCCGGTAAAGACCTGCTCCAGACCTATGGTGATTTCTTGGCGGGCATATGGGCGCCTTGCCTGAAGGCGGTCGAAGACGGTCAGTCAGAAGCCGAGGCCAAACTGGCCGTCTTGAAAGACCCGCGTGTGTCCTTGCGGGCCAAGACCATGCAGGGCTATGAAGGCAATATCGGCAAGTACATCAGCTTGGCCTACCTCGAAGCTGAAAAAGTGGCATTTTGAAGGGGCCAACGCACACAGCTCTTGGTGGTTCATCGGGTAGAGTTCGAGCATGAACCGACGAGATATTTTGGGACGAATGACGGCAGCCATGGGCGTGAGCGCTGCCGCCCTTGCAGGCTTGCCTGCCTTGGCGCAGGGCACAAAATTGTCCAGATTGGTGATTGTGGGCGGCGCTGAAGACCGCTTGCAGGACCGGATTATTTTGCGCAAATACGTCGAGTACTGTGGCGGCAGCCAAGCCCGTATTCGCATCATCACCGCTGCCAGCGGGGATCCGCAAGCTGTCTGGCAAAGCTACCAAAATGTCTTCAAGTCGTTGGGCGTGGAAGACGTGCAGCGGCTGGCACTCAATGACCGCGTCAGCGCCCATGCACCCCAACTGCAGTCCGAGATCTTGCAAGCCGATGGCATTTTCATGAGCGGGGGAGACCAGTCCAAACTCATGGACACCTTGTGGGACACCCCGGCCTACCAGTCACTGCACCAGTCCTTTCACCTGAACCGTTGCTGCATTGGCGGCACGAGTGCGGGTGCGGCAGTCATGTCGCGCCACATGATTGCCCAAGGGCCTGCGGTACTCCGTCCCAGCAAAGAAGCGGTAGACACCGACATTGGCCTGGGGCTGCTGTCGCAAGCTGTGGTGGACCAGCACTTTTCAGAGCGCAGACGGCTGGCGCGTTTGCTGTCAACTCTGGCCATGCGACCGGATTTGCTGGGGGTCGGTATCGACGAAGATACCGCTTTGGTGATCGAGCGGGGCGCTGCCATTGAAGTCATTGGCCAAGGCACTGTGACCTTGATTGACCCGTCGCAGATGCAATCCAATGTGAACGAACTTGAAAGCCTGGAGCAGATTGAAATGCTGGGGGTTCAGTTGCACCTGCTGCCATCGGGACATCGTTACAGCGTGAACTCTGTGGGGCAAACAGCCCGGTCAGCCCCATTGCGACGAGCCATTCAGCGCTTGGTGGCGGCGGGGCCGATCAGGGGGTGAACGACCGGCAGGGCAGTGCAGACGTTAAAAGTTTGGTGCCCCCGACAGGAATCGAACCTGTATCACTCCCTTAGGAGGGGAGAGTTCTATCCATTGAACTACGGTGGCAAGCGCTGTATTTTACAGGGCCGCCTTGCAGCCATAGGCTCACTTGCTGAGCATCCGCATCGCATCTTCCAGCCCCTTGAGGGTCAGTGGGTACATGCGGTTGCTCATGAGCTGCTGGATGATCGAAATGCTTTGGCGGTACTGCCAGACGCCTTGTGGCTCGGGGTTGATCCAGGCGAACTTGGGGAAGGTGTGCGTCAGGCGTTGCAGCCACTCGGCCCCGGCCTCTTCGTTGTTGTATTCGACGCTGCCGCCTTTTTGCAAAATCTCATAAGGGCTCATGGTGGCGTCCCCGATGAAGATCAGCTTGTAGTCTTTGTTGTACTTGCGCAGGATGTCCCAGGTTGGGAACTTCTCTGCATAGCGGCGCTTGTTGTTCTTCCACATGAAGTCATAGACGCAGTTGTGGAAGTAATAAAAATCAAGGTGCTTGAACTCGGCCTTGACGGCCGAAAACATTTCTTCGACGCGGGCAATGTGGTCGTCCATGGTGCCGCCCACGTCCATGAGCAACAGCACTTTCACATTGTTATGGCGCTCTGGCCGCATCATGATGTCGAGGTACCCGGCATTGGCTGCGGTCTTGCGGATGGTGCCGTCCAAGTCCAGCTCGTCGTGTGAACCTTCGCGGGCGAAACGGCGCAAACGGCGCAGTGCCACTTTGATGTTGCGCGTGCCCAGCTCTTGCTGGTCGTCGTAGTCCTTGTAGGCGCGTTGTTCCCACACCTTGACGGCGCTTTTGTTGCCACCTTTGCCGCCGATGCGAATGCCCTGCGGGTTGTGTCCACCGTTGCCAAAAGGTGAGGTGCCGCCTGTTCCGATCCACTTGTTGCCGCCTTCGTGGCGTTCTTTTTGTTCTTCGAGGCGTTTTTTGAGCGTGTCCATCAACTCATCCCAGCCCATCTTTTCGATGGCCGCTTTTTGTTCGGGTGTGAGTTCCTTCTGGAGAATTTTTTCGAGCCAGTCGAGCGGCACTTCTTTGGTGAAGTCGGTCAGCATCTCCACGCCCTTGAAGTAGGCGCCAAAAGCTTTGTCAAACTTATCGAAATGCTTTTCGTCTTTGACCATGACCGTGCGGGCCAGGTGGTAAAAGTCGTCGATGCTGCAGGCCTCGGATGCGGGGCCGACCACATTGGCTTGCAAGGCTTCGAGCAGGGTCAGGTACTCGCGCACCGATACCGGCAGCTTGGCGGCACGCAGGGTGTAGAAAAAATCGATCAGCATGGCCGTTTGTCCTCGAGGCCGTTGCGGCTCAATTGAAAGTCCAGATGCGCCTTCACAGACGGCCATTCGCTGGCGATGATGCTGTACACGCAGGTGTCGCGCAGGCTGCCTGCAGCCAGCGGGTGCGGGTTGATCTGGTGGCTGCGCAGCACGCCGTCGAGCTTGGCGCCCAAGCGCTCGATGGCGCGGCGGCTTTGCTGGTTGAAGTAATGCGTGCGCAACTCCACCGCGATGCAGCCCAGTTGCTCGAAGGCATGCGTTAGTAACAGGCGTTTGGCCTCGGTATTGAGCCGGCTGCGTTGCACGCTTTGACGGTACCAGGTCGAGCCGATTTCGACGCGGTGGTTGGCCGCATCGATGTTCATGTAAGTGGTCATTCCAACGGCGCGGCCAGATACCGGGTCGATCACGGCAAACGGGCACATGCTGCCTTTGGCTTGCAAGTCCAGACGGCGTGTGATTTCGGCAGCCATGCCCCCGGGGGTGGGAATAGCGGTGTACCAAAGCTGCCAGAGTTCACCATCGCGCACGGCCTCCACCAGATCGTCGTGGTGTGTGGCAGACAGAGGCACCAGTGCCACATGCTGACCGCTCAGGGTCGTGGGGGTGATCCAGTCGCTCATGACGGCGTGTCGGAATCTTTGGATTTTTGTTTGCCGCGCCAAAAGCGCGCCAGGTGCAAGCCAGCGCCACCGCCGAGGCCGACCAGCAAAATGCCGCCGATGCTGGCGTTGTCATAGCCTGCGCTGAAGATGTTCCAGCCGAGCCATTTGCCGGCCCAATAGCCAGCCAAGGCGCCGCCGACGAAGCCGACAGCGTCAGACAGGCCTTCGAGCAAGGGGTTGGGTGTGGTCATGGCGGCAGCTCAGCGGTTGCGCTGGTTCATGAACACCAGCTTTTCAAACAAAGTCACGTCTTGCTCGTTCTTCAGCAGGGCACCCACCAGCGGTGGGACAGACACTTTTTGGTCAGCGCTTTGCAGGGCTTCGAGGGGGATGTCTTCGGCCACCAAGAGTTTGAGCCAGTCCAGCAGCTCGCTGGTCGAGGGCTTTTTCTTCAGGCCAGGCAGGTTGCGCACGTCATAAAACGTCTTGAGTGCCAAAGCCAGCAAGTCTTGCTTGAGCGTCGGGAAGTGCACGGCCACAATTTGGCGCATGGTGTCCGCTTCGGGGAACTTGATGTAGTGAAAGAAGCAACGGCGCAAAAAGGCGTCGGGTAGTTCTTTTTCGTTGTTCGAGGTGATGAACACCAGCGGACGGGTCTTGGCCTTGATCAGCTGGCGGGTTTCGTAGCAGTAAAACTCCATGCGGTCGATTTCGCGCAACAAGTCGTTCGGGAATTCGATATCGGCTTTGTCGATTTCATCGATCAAGATGGCCACCGGAGTTTCCGAGGTGAAGGCTTGCCACAGCACGCCCTTGATGATGTAGTTCTCGATGTCCTTGACCTTTGCGTCGCCCAGCTGGCTGTCGCGCAGGCGGCTAACGGCATCGTATTCATACAGACCTTGCTGAGCCTTGGTGGTTGACTTGATGTGCCATTGCAGCAAGGGCAGCCCCAACGCTTGGGCCACTTCTTCGGCCAGCATGGTCTTGCCGGTGCCTGGCTCACCCTTGACCAGCAGAGGGCGTTTGAGGGTGATGGCCGCATTGACCGCCAGCATCAGGTCCTGAGTGGCGACGTAGTTTTCGGTACCTTGGAATTTCATGATCGGAGAGTTCTCAAAAACAGGAAAGAAGCTTGTCAGGATTATGAGGGCCAGCCCGATATAATCCGCAGTTGATTTTTATCAATCATTTGGATTGTGTAAGCAAAATGAACAAGCTCCTGACCTCAATGTTTGCCTTGGCTGTCGCCTCAGTGACCGCTGTCTCCGCCCATGCCCAAGAGATCAAGGGCGATGCCAAAGCCGCTGAGCAGAAGATTGCCATGTGCATCGGCTGCCACGGCATCAAGGGCTACCAAGCCAGTTTCCCTGAGGTTTATCGCGTGCCGATGATCTCTGGCCAAAACGCCAAATACATCGCCTCCGCCCTGACCGCCTACAAAAAAGGCGAGCGCAAGCACCCCACCATGCGCGGCATTGCCGACAGCCTGAGCGACCAAGACATCGCTGACGTGGCCGCTTACTACGAGCAACACGGCAAAACCGAGCCTGTGGCCAGCGCCCCCAAGGCACCCGATGCCAAAGTGGCTGCTTTGCTGCAAAAAGGCGCTTGCGTGTCTTGCCACGGCGACAACTTCTCCAAGCCCATTGACCCGAGCTACCCCAAGATTGCCGGCCAGCACAAAGATTTCTTGTTCGTGGCCCTCAAATCTTACAAAGTGGAAAACCAAGCCACTTGGGGCCGTAGCAACGGCGTGATGGGTGGCATCGCCAAGCAGTACTCCAATGCCGAACTGAAGGCCATTGCTGCTTATATCGGTTCTTTGGACGGTGATGTGAAAGTCATTCCACAATCGAAGTTCCGTTGAGCTGAGCTCGGTAGAAAGCAAAAAGCCAGTCAATTGACTGGCTTTTTTCATGGCGTCGGGGCTTTAAATTCAGACCCTTGAGACCAAGGGTGTGTGCCCGCCAGGCTAATCAGGCTTGGCCGTTGATCACCTGTTGCAGTTCACCCGATTCGTACATTTCCATCATGATGTCCGAGCCGCCAATGAACTCGCCCTTGACGTAGAGCTGGGGGATGGTGGGCCAGTTGCTGTATTCCTTGATGCCCTGGCGAATTTCTGCATCGTCCAGCACGTTGACTGTCTTGACGGTCTTGGTATCGACGCCAACGGCCTTCAGGATCTGGATGGCACGGCCAGAAAAACCGCACATGGGGAAGCTGGCGCTGCCCTTCATGAACAGGGTGATGTCGTTGCCTTTGACGAGTTCGTCGATGCGTTGTTGGGTGTCGCTCATGGTCTTTGCTCCAAATGGTGCCGATTTCGAATGGGTTGGATTATCTCTCTGATTCAAAGCACCCACCTGTGCAACGGTCAACACCCGACAGATCCTGGTGTGACCGGACCAGTCCAAACCCCGCCTCGCGCAGCAGTTGCTGCACGGCTTGGGCCTGATCCCATCCATGTTCCAGCAAAAGCCAGCCGCCCGGGGCCAATCGGCTGGGGGCTTGGGCAATGATCTGGCGAATGTCATCGAGCCCATCAACACCGCTGGTCAGGGCTTGCAAGGGCTCGTGAGTCAGGGCCGCCAGGTGCGGGTCATGCTCGGCCACATAAGGGGGGTTGGAGACGATCAACTCAAACGGGCCTGCCACCGCATCCATCCAGTGGCTGTGCACAAATTGCACTGGCAAATTCAGACGTTGTGCATTGGCGCTGGCCACGGCCAAAGCATCTTCACTGGCGTCCACAGCCCACACCTGTGCATCGGGACGTGCATGTTGCAGGGCCAAAGCCACCGCGCCGCTGCCGGTGCCCAAGTCGAGAATGCGCCAGCTGGGGGTGTTCGGTGCATGGGGTGCAGGCAGGGTGGCCAAGGCCCATTCCACCAGGGTTTCGGTGTCGGGGCGGGGGTCCAGCACACGGGCATCCACAGCCAAGGTCAATCCAAAAAAATCTTTTCGCCCGGTGATGTAGGCCACCGGCTCGCCGTCCTGACGGCGCTTGAGCGCGTCTTGCCATGTGTCTTGCTGTGCTGGCGTCAGGCTGTCGTGGTCGTGGGCCAGCAGCCAGGCGCGGTCATGCAGCGGTCGGCCCACGCTGTGCAGCAGCAGCATCTGCGCATCGACCCGGGCCAGGCCGTGTGCATGGGCCTGGCTCAGGCATTGGGTCAAGGTGAGGGCGGTGGCGTTCATCAAGTGGTGGCCCCGATTTCAAGTGCTGCCAGTTGCTCAGCGGCTTCGTAGGCTTGCAAGGCGTTGATGACATCCTTCAAATCCCCTTCCATGATGCTCAGCAGCTTGTACAAGGTCAGGTTGATTCGGTGGTCGGTCAGGCGGCCTTGTGGGAAGTTGTAAGTGCGGATGCGGTCTGAGCGGTCACCGCTGCCGATCAGGCTTTTGCGCTCGGCGGCGTCTTTGGCGGCGCGTTCGGCGCGGTCTTTTTCCTGAATGCGGGCGGTGAGCACTTTCAGGGCCTGGGCCTTGTTGCTGTGCTGGCTGCGGCCATCTTGGCACTCGGCCACGATGCCGGTGGGCAAGTGGGTGATGCGCACCGCCGAGTCGGTTTTGTTGATGTGCTGCCCGCCCGCACCGCTGGCGCGGTAGGTGTCAATGCGCAAATCCGACGGGTTGATCTTGATGGCTTCGGCTTCGTCCGGTTCGGCCAAGACCGCCACGGTGCAGGCGCTGGTGTGGATGCGGCCTTGCGTTTCGGTGGCGGGCACGCGCTGCACGCGGTGACCGCCCGACTCGAATTTGAGTGCGCCGTAAACGTTGTCGCCTTCGATGCGCACCACCACTTCTTTGTAGCCGCCCAATTCGCTCACCGATTCAGAAACGACCTCGCACCGCCAGCCTTGGCTCTCGGCAAAACGCGAGTACATGCGCAGCAAGTCGCCGGCGAACAGGGCCGACTCGTCGCCCCCGGTGCCCGCGCGGATTTCGACAAAAGCCGGGCGAGCGTCGTCGGGGTCTTTGGGCAGCAGCATGCGCTGCAAATCGGCCTCGAGTGTTTGCAGCTCGGCCACCGCGCTGCTGACTTCTTCTTCAGCCATCTCATGCAGTTCGGCGTCGGCCAGCATGGCTTGTGCGGCAGCCAAGTCGGCGTTGCGTTGCTGAAATCGGGCAAATCGGGTCGCCACGGCACTGACCTCTGCGTGTTCACGCGAGAGCTTCAGGAACTGCGCCATGTCGGCCATGATGTCCTCGCGGGACAGCAAAAAGTCCAGCTCGGTCAGGCGCAAGGCGTAGCGTTCGAGTTGTTGGATGAGAAAGGGTTTCATTCGACCAGAATTTTGGAGGTCAGGGCCTGTGCCCTGAGATCTGACATGCGTTGGCGCTCAAGCGCTTGTCCGCGAGTTACGTCTTGCCGGTGCGCAAGCGCCGACCTGCCAAGTCAGCGCTAACGCTCTTGCCGCAAAAACAGCCGCTGCACCGTCTGCATGGTCAGCTCGCGGTGGGCGGGGTCGGCGCTGCGCAGTTCGGCCAAAGCGCCGTGCAGCATCTTTTGGGTCAGGCCTTTGGCCAAGGCATCCAGCACCGCCTCGGGGTCGGCACCTTTGGCCAGCAGTTTTCGGGCGCGGGCCACTTCGGCCTCGCGCCAAGCATCGGCCTGGGTTTGCAATTGCTGGATCAGGGGCACCACATCGCGTTGGCCCAGCCAGTGGCTGAAGCTTTGAACACCCGCGTCGATGATGACTTCGGCCTCGGCGACAGCGGCTTGGCGCTGCGCCTGACCCGCTTGCACCACGCTGGCCAGATCGTCCACGGTGTAGAGGTAAACGTCCTCCAGCGCCTTGACTTCTGGCTCGATGTCGCGTGGCACCGCCAGATCGACCATGAACATGGGGCGGTGTTTGCGTTTTTTCAGAGCCCGCTCGACCGCGCCCAGACCGATCAAGGGCAGGGTGCTGGCGGTGCAGCTGATGACGGCATCAAATTCGTGCAAACGGTCGGGAAGGTCGGCCAAGCGCATGACTTCGGCACCAAAGCGGCTGGCGAGTTTTTCGCCGCGCTCTAGGCTGCGGTTGGCAATCGCCATGGCTTTTGGCTGTTTGGCGGCAAAGTGAGTCACCACCAGCTCGATCATCTCGCCCGCGCCAACAAACAGCACCTTGATGTCTTTGAGGTCTTCAAACAGCTGGCTG
>JAGNWH010000085.1:0-8815 GCA_017986055.1 Limnohabitans sp.
ACATCTTCTGCCTTCAACACCCCAGCCGCCTGACGCAGCTTCAACTGGCCCAGCAGCACGTCATACCGGGCTTTGGCCAAATCGCGTTTGGTTTGGAAGAGTTGGCTTTGGCTGTTGAGCACATCGATGTTGATGCGCACGCCCACTTGGTAACCCAGTTTGTTGGCATCGAGTGCGCTTTGGCTGGAGGCTTCTGCCGCTTCCAGGGCTTTGACTTGACCGAGGCCCGACTGCACGCCAAAGAAAGCGGTGCGTGTGGCTTGGGTGACTGTGCGTTGCGCCGCGTCGAGGTCGTTGCGGGCTTTTTCTTCCAGCGAAACGGTTTCCTGAATGCGGTTTTGGGTGGCGTGGCCCGCGTACAAAGGCAGGTTAAACGCCAGGCCGATCGTGCCGGTGTTGTTGTTAAGCCTGGATGTGGATGCATCACCGCGGAACCGCGTGCCGCCATAAGAGGCGTTCAAGTCCAATGTCGGCATGTGTCCGGCTTTGGCTTTTTCAGTTTCGAGTTGGGCCACTTCCAAGCCGACGCGGGCTTGCTCAATGGCTGGGCTTTGCGCGGTGGCTTGCTGAACCCAGGTTTCTGCATCTCCGCTCGCAGCCGCATTGAGGGCTGCGCCTGCTTTGAGGGCCAGGGGCTGTGCGTTGTTTGTTCCCACCGATTGGTCGAGTGCCAGTTTTTTGACCCGCAAATCGTTTTCGGCTGCAATTTCTTGGGCCGTCACCAAGTCAAAGCGTGCTTGCGCTTCACGGGTGTCGGTGATGGTGGATGTGCCCACTTCAAAGTTGCGCTTGGCTGCAGCCAATTGCTCGGAAACCGCTGACTTCTGGGCTTTCACGAAGGCCAGGCTTTCCTGGGCTGTGAGCACCTCAAAGTAAGCCTGGCTAACGCGCACGATCAAATCTTGTTCGGCTGCTTTGAGTTGTGCCTGGGCTAAGCCCGCTTGTTTCAGACCTTGTTTGTAGCCTGCCAAATTCGCAGGGCGAAACAGCGGTTGGCTGGCGCTGAGCGTGGCCGTGCGTGTGCCGTAACGGGCATCTACATTGGTGCTGGTTCGGTTATCGAAGTCGGTTTCACTGACCGTAGCGCCCAGTCCAGCGGTCGGGCGCATCAGGGCTTTGGCCTGTTCGGCTTTGGCCAAATTGGCCTGGTATTGCGATTGCGCCGCCTTGTACGTGGCGTCGTAGCTTTTGGCGGTTTCGTAAAGCTGGACCAGGCTTTGGGCTTGGGCGGTGCCTGTCAAAACAGCTGTCAAGGCAAGAGTCAGGGGCAAGATGCGCAGTTTCATGGTGAATTCTTTCAAAACTCGGTGTGACCAACCGATTCAATAAACCGGAATGGTGGGGTCGACTTGCACAGACCAGGCATGGATGCCGCCCGATACGTTGGCTACCTGGTAGCCATGTTGGGCCAAGAAAGCCGCCACTTGCATGCTTCGGCTACCGTGGTGGCACAGACAGGCGATGGGGCGTGATTTGTCCAGCTCATGCAGCCGAGCCGGAATGGTTTGCATGGGCATGTGCACGAGGTCCAAGCCTTCGGGCTTGGCACTGGCTGTTTGCAGTTCCCAGCCTTCACGCACATCCAGCAGGACGGGGCGCTGTGTCTGGCCTTTGGCCCAATCGGCGATGTGTGCGGGGGTGATCTGTTCCATGGCGTTGTGGTGTCAGAACTGGAAACGTGAGGGCTCAGCAAAACCGCTCAACCGTGGGGCGTTGCAGTCCCAAGGCTCGGTGGTGGTCCAGCTGCTGTCGCTGGTGCGGGTGATCAGCGTAGCGCGCATCATGGGCTCGTCTCCCACGATGGTGGCCAGACGGCCCCCCACCGCGAGTTGCTGCAACAGGGCGGCAGGCACCTCGGCCACAGAGCCGCTCATCACAATCGCATCAAATGGGCCGTCGGTGGCTGCACCTTGGCTGCCATCGGCATTGCGCACCGTCACGTTGCTTACGCCTGCTTTTTGCAAGTTGGCTTGGGCTTGTGCAGCCAGATCGGCATCGACCTCCAGGCTCAGTACGTGCGCCGCTTGGTGGGCCAGCAGGGCTGCCATGAAGCCCGAACCGGTGCCAATGTCGAGCACTTTGTCGGTTTTTTGTACAGCCAGGTCTTGCAGCAAGCGAGCCTGAACCCGTGGTGCCAGCATGACCTGGTTGGGCGCTGCGCCCAGGGGGATTTCCATGTCCACAAAGGCCAGTGCTTTGTGTGCCAAGGGCACAAAGTCTTCACGGCGCACGACCGAGAGCAGGGCCAGCACTTGCGGGTCCAGCACTTCCCAAGGGCGGATTTGCTGTTCGATCATGTTGAATCGGGCTTGATTCAGATCCATGGGGTACTCCTGAAAGGGTTATCGCTAAATGAGGGTGATTTTAAGGGGCGGGAGCGTCATGTCCCTGACGGCTGGGGGGAAGGCCCGCTTTACGGCGAATCCATTGCGCCAGGTCATCCATGTAGCAATACACCACAGGGACCACCACCAGGGTCAGCAGCGACGAGGTGATGACGCCACCGATCACGGCCTGGCCCATAGGGGCGCGTTGTTCCGAGCCTTCGGTCATGGCAAAAGCCAAGGGCACCATGCCGAAAATCATGGCCAAAGTGGTCATCAAAATCGGGCGCAAACGCACCTTGGCGGCCATCAAGAGCGCAGCGCTGCGCTCCATGCCGGGGATGAGGCGGCCATCGGCGTCCGTTTGGTCCTCTCGGGCGCGAATGGCAAAGTCCACCAGCAAAATGGCGTTTTTGGTGACCAAGCCCATCAGCATGATGACCCCGATGATGGAGAACATCGACAAGGTCGAGCGAAAAGCCATCAGGGCCAGCACCACGCCGATCAAGGTGAGTGGCAGTGCCGTCATCAAGGCCAAGG
The DNA here is from genome assembly GCA_017986055.1 of Limnohabitans sp. Classification (GTDB taxonomy): domain Bacteria; phylum Pseudomonadota; class Gammaproteobacteria; order Burkholderiales; family Burkholderiaceae_C; genus Limnohabitans_A. Next base: position 2,865 of record JAGNWH010000085.1, read on the forward strand.
GTTGCAAAAAGCTCTTGAACTGGCTGGCCAAGATCATGTAGATGAAGATCACCGCCATCGCCAAGGCCGACACCGCATAGCCAAACGATTCGGCCATGTTTTTGGTGGAGCCACCAAACTGGAAGCGGTAACCCGGTGGCAGGCTCACGCCCTCCATGACCTTGCGGATGTCTGCAGACACTTCGCCAGCAGCTCGGCCGTAGGTGTTGGCGTTGATGGCCACTTCGCGCGTCAGGTCGCGGCGGTTGATTTGGTTGGAGCCCGTCGACTCGGTGATTTTGGCCACTTGGCCCAAGCGCACCACACGCGGGTTGCCATCGGCCCCGGCAGCCACGGCAAAGGGCAGGCGTTCCAGGTCTTGTGGGGCATTGCGGCTTTCGGGTGACAGACGCACATTCACGTCATAGGTCTGGTCGTCGGGCGCGCGCCAGTTGCCCACGGTTTGGCCTGCGACCAAGGTGCGCAAAGGCCCAGCCAATTGCCCGGTTCCCAGTCCCAGGTCGGCAGCCGAGTCGCGCAGCACCTCCACCCGGATGGTGGGTTTGTTGGCCTTGACGCTGGAGTCCAAGTCCACCAGTCCGGGGATGTGGCGCACTTTGTCCATCACGCCCAAAGCCAGTCGCTCCAGCTCGCGCTGGTCTGGGCCTTGCAGCGAAAACTCGACTTGCTTGTTGCCACCCACCGAGTCCAGCAGGCCCACATGCGTGACGGTGATGCCGGGAATCTTGTTGAGTCGATCGCGCAACACGCCCGACATCTCGTCCACGCTGCGCTGTCGGCTTTTGCGATCGACCAAGCGAACATAAATGCTGGTGTTGTTTTTGCCCAAGGCGTTGCCGGTGTTGAGGGTGGCCAAGGTGTAGCGAACCTCAGGCAACTCACGGATGATGGCTTCGACTTGCCGGGCTTTGGCTTCGGTGGCTTCCAAAGAACTGCCTACAGGTGTCTGGAAATTCACGGTGGTTTCAGAAAAATCGGCCTTGGGCACAAACTCGGTGCCGACAAAGCGGATCATGAAAATGCTCAGCGCAAAAACACCGACTGCCATCAGCACGGTTTTGCGTTTGTGCACCAGCGACCAAGCCAAGATTTTTTGATAGCCCTCGGCCAATTGGTCGGTGCCGCGCTCAAACCAGCCCGTTACCCGACCAATGGTTTTGTCGTAAAGGGTCACGGGCGCATGGTGCTTGCCATGCGCTTCGATGCTCGGGTCGTGCCAGATGCTCGACAGCATGGGGTCGAGTGTGAAGCTCACAAACATCGAGATCATCACCGCTGCCACGATGGTGATGCCGAACTCGTGGAAGAACTTGCCGATGATGCCTTCCATGAAGCCGATCGGCAAAAACACCGCCACGATGGACAGAGTGGTGGCCAGCACAGCCAAGCCAATTTCTTGGGTGCCGTCAAGCGAGGCATTCCAGGCATTTTTGCCCATTTGCACATGGCGCACGATGTTCTCGCGCACCACGATGGCGTCGTCAATCAGCAAGCCCACGCACAGCGACAAGGCCATCAGCGTGATCATGTTGATGGTGAAGCCAAACATCTGCATGAACATGAAGGTGCCGATCAGCGAGATCGGCAAGGTCAAGCCCGTGATGACGGTGGAGCGCCAAGAATTCAAAAACAGGAAAACAATCAGCACCGTCAGGATGGCCCCTTCGATCAGGGTGCGCCGAACGTTGTCGACTGCCACGCGGATGGGGCGCGAACTGTCCGTGATGGGCTCCAGTCGGATGCCCGCAGGTGCCTGGCTTTTCATCTCGGCCACGGTCTTGATCAGGCCATCAATCACGTCGATGGTGTTTTCGTCCTGGGCTTTTTGCACCGTCATCAGCAGCGTGCGCTGGCCGTTGTACAGAGCCATGGTTTCAAGCTCTTGGGCACCGTCTTGCACCCGAGCCACCTGAGACAAGCGAACCGAAGTGTTGCCTTTGCGGGCCACGATGATGCGTTCAAAGTCCTCGGGGCGCTTCATGCGCGATTCGATTTGAACCATGCGCTCTTGCTCCAGCGAGCGGATCGCGCCCACAGGCAAGTCCTGGTTCTCGTTGCGCACCGCATTGACCACTTGCTCAGCGGTCACGCCCAAGGCCTCCATGGCGGTCGGCTGCAAATACAAATTGATTTCGCGCCGGGTGCCGCCCACCAAGGACACCGAGCCCACGCCGCGCACGTTCTCCAGGCGTTTTTTGAGCACTTGTTCAGACCAGTTGGTCAGCTCCACCGCACTCAGCGCGGGGCCTTTGGCTGTGTTGGTGCTGGCATCGGGCACCACGGCCAGCGACCAGATGGCGCGGGCCGACGGGTCGAAGCGCAGCACTTTGGGTTCTTTGACTTCGCTGCGCAGGCTGGGGCGAATGGCGGCCACTTTTTCGCGCACATCTTCAGCGGCCTTGCGACCGTTGATATTCAGCTGAAACTCAATCACCACCACCGATTGGTTTTCGTAGCTGCGCGAGGTGAGGGCGCTGATGCCCGCGATCGAGTTGACGCCTTCTTCGATCTTTTTGGAGACTTCGCTCTCGACAATTTCAGGCGATGCACCGGGGTACTCGGTGCTGACCACCACCACCGGAAAGTCGATGTTGGGAAACTGATCGACTTTGAGCCGTTGGTAAGAGAACAGGCCCAGCACCACCAAGGCCAGCATGACCATGGTGGCAAAGACGGGGTTTTTCAGGCTAACGCGTGTGAACCACATGAGTCGGCCTTTTTCAGCGCACGCCAGCGGTGAACTTCACCTGCGTGCCTTCGCGAACCGCGCCTGCGCTGGCCGTGAGCACTTGGGCCCCTTCGGCAAGCCCTTGCACTTCGACCCAGGTCAGGGTGATGTTTTGCGTTGTTTTTTCAGAACGGGTACCGGTTTGCACGGTCACATGACGCACTTGGTCTGCCTCGACCACTTGCACATAAGGCTGCGGCTTGTCGGTGCGCACGCTTGACAGCGGCACGGCCAAGGCCTTGACGGTGCGGGTGCCCAAGGTGCCTTCGGCAAACAAGCCCTGTCGCAAGCCATCTTGCCCGACCACACCCAGATAGACCAAGACACTGCGGCTGCCAGCTTGGGCGGCAGGGCTGATGCGCAAAACCTTGGCCGTGACGGGTTCGTCCATGCCTTCGATCTTCAACTGCGCTTTCATGCCGGGGCGCACCAGACTGGCGTCGGCGGAGGGCAAAGCCGCTTCGAGTTCGAGTTGGCTGAGGTTGACCACTTCCACAATGCGGGCGTCCAGTGCCATGCGCTCGCCGGGTTGGGCCAGGCGCTGGGCAATCTGCCCGCTGATGGGCGAGCGGATGCTGGCATCGTCCAAAGCCTTGCGGGCCACATCCAGTGCCGCCATGGCGGCCATGTGGGTGGCCTTGGCGCCATTCAGGCTGGCGGATGAGTTTTGCAAAGCGGTTTGCGAGATGAAGCCTTGGTCCACCAGCGCTTTGTTGTTGTCGAACTGCTTTTGTGCAATCTCGACTTGGGCCAGTGCGGCATCGGCTTGCTGTTTGGCTTGGCGTTCACGCGCTTGGTACTCGGTCGGGTCGATGCGGGCAATCACCTGGCCTGCTTTGACCTCGTCGCCTTCACGCACCACCAAATCCATCAACTCACCTGCCACGCGGGCTTTGACCATGGCGCTTTGGCTGGCCTTGAGCGTGCCCGAAACCGGCAAACCCAGCACCATGTCCATTTGGGTGGCCGGCACCACATCGCTGGCACTCAGCTCAATCTGGTTGGCGACCGGGGTCGTTTGGGCCACGTTGGCTGCGGGCTTGCGCTGGCTGGCCCAGCGTGCAGTGCCAGCGATCACGACGGCCGCAGCCACGGCTGACAGGATCCAGAGGGTAGAACGTTTCATGGGGATTCAGACAATGAAAGACCACGCACCAGCAATCGGGCGTGTTGGGAGATGAATTTTTCGGGCTGGATTTGCTCTGACACCGGGCAGCATGGGCCCATGGAATGTTTCCACATCACCAAAAACAGCAAGGGTGCCATGACCGAATGCAAGGCCAACTCGACATCCACCGGGCTGAATTCACCTTGGTCGATGCCGCGTTGCAAAGCGTTGCGCACCAGCGTATGACCGGGCTCAATCACTTCGGTACGGTAAAACTGGGCCAGTTCCGGGAAGTTACTGGCCTCGCTCATCACCAGTTTGGAAATGCCCGATGCCTTGGTGTCGCCATAGCGGTGCCACCATTGCAGCATCATCCACTCCAGCAGTTCGCCTATCGTGCCTTTGAAGTTCGCCATTTCAGCGGCACCTTGGCTTACCGGCTCAATGACATTGGCACGCACCACGGCTTTGAACAGGTCTTCCTTGCTGGGAAAGTACAAAAACAGCGTGCCTTTGGACACGCCAGCGCGAGCGGCTACTTCTTCTACCCGGGTCGCGGCAAAGCCTTTTTCGACAAACAAGTCCAAAGCGGCATCGAGCAGCTCGCCGGGGCGGTCTTGCTTGCGACGTTCGCGCTTGTGCGCGACTGGGTGGTCGGAGGGGTTCACAAAGTCCTATTAATGACTGACTGGTTAGTAATGTAAGCCTTGGCTGGCACTTCGTCAAGCCGTCAGCGCACACTGCTGGGTAAAGCGCAGATCAAGAAAAAAGGGGCCGAAGCCCCTGGGTGTTGCAGCTGAGTGCTTGTCAATAGAAAGCCTGCAAGCCGGTTTGGGCGCGACCCAAAATCAGCGCGTGCACATCGTGCGTGCCTTCGTAGGTGTTGACGGTTTCCAGGTTGATCATGTGGCGGATGACGTGGTATTCGTCGTGGATGCCGTTGCCGCCGTGCATGTCGCGTGACATGCGGGCGATGTCCAGCGCCTTGCCGCAGCTGTTGCGCTTGATCATGCTGATCATCTCAGGCACCGCTTTGCCCTCGTCCATCAGGCGGCCCACGCGCAGGCAGGCTTGCAGACCCAAGGTGATTTCGGTTTGCATGTCGGCCAGTTTTTTCTGGATCAACTGGTTTTGCGCCAGCGGGCGACCAAACTGCACACGGTCCAGGGTGTATTGGCGGGCACGGTGCCAGCAGTCTTCGGCAGCACCCAGTGCGCCCCAGGCGATGCCGTAGCGCGCCTTGTTCAGGCAACCGAACGGGCCTTTGAGGCCGTTCACGTTGGGCATCAGGTTTTCGGACGGCACAAACACATCGTCCATCACGATCTCGCCGGTGATGCTGGCGCGCAGGCTCATCTTGCCTTCGATCTTGGGGGCGGTCAGGCCCTTCATGCCTTTTTCGAGGATGAAACCGTGAATGGCTTCCTGGCCACCGACGGTGCCGTCTTCGTTTTCCAGCTTGGCCCAGACCACAAACACGTCGGCAATCGGCGAGTTGGTGATCCACATCTTGGCCCCCTTGAGGATAAAACCCCCGTCTACCGGCTTGGCGCGGGTCAGCATACTGGCAGGGTCAGAGCCGTGGTTGGGTTCGGTCAGACCAAAGCAGCCCACCCATTCGCCCGTAGCCAACTTGGGCAGGTATTTTTGGCGCTGCGCTTCGCTGCCGTATTCGTTGATCGGGTGCATGACCAGTGAGCTTTGCACGCTGATGGCGCTGCGGTACCCGCTGTCCACGCGCTCGACTTCGCGGGCGATCAGGCCATAGGCCACATAGCTCAGGCCCGCACAGCCATAGCCTTCGATGGTGGAGCCCAAAAAGCCCATGGCCCCGGCCTCGTTCATGATCTCGCGATCGAATTTTTCATGGCGGGCCGCTTGCAGCACGCGGGTTTGCAGGCGTTCCTGGCAAAAGGTGTGGGCGGCTTCGACGATGGCGCGTTCGTCATCGGAAAGTTGCTCGCTCAGCAAAAAGGGGTCATTCCATTGGAAAGTAGGCTTCATTTTGGGTCTCCTGGGTCAGTGCTTAACTATTAGATCAGTGTGTCATACCCGTCACAGCGGTGATCCATGGCTTTTTTAACGCCATGGAGGGCTTTCCATTGCGACGGAGCG
>JAGNWH010000086.1:0-8797 GCA_017986055.1 Limnohabitans sp.
ATGCAGCTGGCCAAAGCCCTCAAGCAAAACCCACGTCAACTGTCCGAAACCCTGCGCACCGCCTTGTTGAGCACCCCTGCTTTCGAGCGTTGGGTCGATGCGATCGAGATCGCTGGCCCGGGCTTCATCAACATCCGCCTGAAAGACGCGGCCAAACAAGCGGTGGTGCACGAGGTTTTGCAAGCGGCCGAATGCTTTGGCGACCAAGCTGCCCAGCCCAACAAGGTGCTGGTCGAATTCGTTTCAGCCAACCCCACTGGCCCGCTGCACGTGGGCCACGGCCGCCAAGCGGCTTTGGGCGACGCGATTTGCAATTTGCTCGCCACACAAGGCCAGCAGGTCTACCGCGAGTTTTATTACAACGACGCGGGCGTGCAAATTGGCACCCTGGCCAACTCCACCCAATTGCGCGCCAAGGGCTTCAAGCCAGGCGATGCCGAGTGGCCCGAAGCGGCCTACAACGGCGACTACATCCAGGACATCGCGAACGATTTTCTGGCCAAAAAGACCGTCAAGTCCGATGACCGCGAGTTCACAGGCAGCGGCGATGTGAATGACCTGGACGGCATGCGCCTGTTTGCCGTGGCCTATCTGCGCCACGAACAAGATCTGGACTTGAAGGCCTTTGACGTTCAATTCGACAACTACTACCTTGAGTCCAGCCTGTACACCAGCGGCAAGGTCGACGCTGCCGTGCAAAAACTGCGCGATGCCGGCAAGACCTACGAACACGATGGCGCGCTGTGGCTCAAATCCACCGATTACGGCGACGACAAAGACCGCGTCATGCGCAAAGGCGACGGCAGCTACACCTACTTTGTGCCCGATGTGGCCTACCACATCACCAAGTGGGAGCGCGGCTTTGGCCGTGTGGTCAACATCCAAGGCACCGACCACCACGGCACCATCGCCCGCGTGCGTGCAGGCTTGCAAGCGGCCGCTGTGGGCATCCCCGAGGGCTACCCCGACTACGTGCTGCACACCATGGTGCGCGTGATGCGCGGCGGCGAAGAGGTCAAGATCTCCAAGCGTGCGGGCAGCTACGTCACGCTGCGCGATCTGATCGAGTGGACCAGCAAAGACGCGGTGCGTTTCTTCTTGCTGTCACGCAAGCCCGACACCGAATACATCTTCGACATCGACCTGGCGCTGGCGCAAAACAACGACAACCCGGTGTACTACGTGCAATATGCCCACGCCCGCATCTGCTCGGTGCTGGCTGCCTGGAAAGACAAAGACGGTGGCGACCCCGCCACACTGGCCAAGGTCGATTTGTCGCCACTGCAAAGCCCGCAGGCCCACGCCCTGATGTTGGCCCTGGCCAAGTACCCCGAGATGCTGACGGCGGCCGCCACCGACTTTGCGCCGCACGACGTGACGTTTTACCTGCGTGATTTGGCCTCGCTGTACCACAGCTACTACGATGCCGAGCGCATTTTGGTGGACGACGAAGCCGTCAAAAAAGCCCGCTTGGCGCTGGTTGCGGCCACCGCGCAGGTGCTTCGCAATGGCCTCAAAGTGCTGGGCGTATCGGCTCCGCAAAAAATGTAAACAGGGATCACAACATGCAACTCCACCCCCAACGCGGCGGTACTTTCCTCGGTTTCATCATTGGACTGGTGCTGGGCTTGGGCGTGGCATTGGCCGTGGCCATTTACGTGACCAAAGTGCCGACCCCTTTTTCTAACAAAAACCAGCCTCGCACCAACGACCAGGACGTGCAGGAGACCGCTAAAAACAAGGACTGGAATCCGAACAGTGTGTTGCAGCCCAAAGCACCCGCAGAAGTACCGGCACCACCCGCAACGCCTACTGCGCCACTGTCACCGTCTGTGCCAGCCGCCAACACAGCCGCAGACAAAGCCGCCCCCAGCGGACCCGGCAAAAGCGCGGCTGAAGCGCCCAAGACCGAGCAACGCCCAGCGGTCACGGCCGACCCTTTGGGCGATTTGGCCAAAACCAAATCCGGCCTCTCTACCCCTGCGGCTGCCAGCGCCAGCGCCGATCCGTTTGATTACGTCATTCAGGTGGGCGCTTACCGAACCAGCAACGATGCCGACGCCCAAAAAGCCAAATTGGCCATGATGGGCCTGGACGCCAAGGTCTCTGAACGGGATCAAGCCGGGCGCACGGTGTTCCGTGTACGCTTGGGGCCCTTTGCAGACAAAGCTGCCGCTGAAAAAATTCGCACCCGCCTGGAAAGCGGCGGCATTGACAACACGCTGGTGCGTGTTCAACGCTGAACCCACACCGTACTCAAGACTCATGAGGAACCCACACATGGACCGCCGTTTCTTCTCTTCTGCCTTGGTCACTGCCGCTGCCTGGCTCAGCACCTCTGCCGCCTGGGCTCAAGCCGCCCTCTTCAAGTCAGGCAAAGACTTCCTGACGCTGGACCGCCCTGTGGCCACCGAAGCAGGCGCAGGCAAGGTCGAAGTCATCGAGTTCTTCTGGTACAGCTGCTCGCACTGCAACGCGTTTGAACCGACATTTGCCCAATGGGTCAAGAATGCCCCGAAAGACGTGGTGGTGCGCCGCATTCCGGTCTCGTTCCGCGAAGACTTTGCGCCGCAGCAGCGCCTGTTTTTCACCATCGAAGCCATGAATTTGCTGGACACGCTCCACCCCAAGGTGTTTGCGGCGATCCATGTGGGCAAGTTGACCCTGAACACCGATGCCAGCGTGCTGGCCTGGGCAGAACAGCAAGGCGTGGACAAAGTCAAATTCAACGAAATCTACAAATCGTTCGGCGTGGCCAGCAAGCTCAAGCGTGCCGTCCAGTTGCAAAACGACTTCAAGGTGGAAGGTGTGCCATCCTTGGGCGTGGCGGGTCGTTATTACATTGACGGCAGCCTGGCTGGCGGCATGGACCGCGCCTTGAAAATCACCGAATCCCTGATCGCCCAGTCTCGCCCCGCCCAAACCAGCACGCAAGCCGTCAAGCCAAAAAGCTGAGTCTGCGCCAGCAGCCCCAACCCAAGCCCGCTGGTGAGCCACCTGAGCGGGCTTTTTTTATGCCTTGGCACGCGCGGCAAGGCCGATCTGCTCACTCTTGCCTCTACAATCAAAATTCGTCACCAGCAAGATTCATGCCCCCATGACAATTCTCCGTACCATCAGCCTCGTCGCCGCAGCGCTCAGCGTGCTTTGCACGCCTGCGTGGGCCGAAAAAGCCGACCGCGACAAGCCCATGCTGATTGAGGCGGATGCCATGCGCCACGACGAAAACAAACTGCTCACCCATTTCACAGGCAAGGTGGTGGCGTTCAAAGGCACCATGGTTTTGCGCGGCGATCGCATGGAAGTGCAGCAAGACAAAAACGGCCAGCAAGTGGCGCACGTTTGGGCCGCACCGAACGAACGCGTCTTTTTTCGGCAAAAACGCGAAGGCGTCGATGAATTCACCGAAGGTGAAGGCGAAATGGCCATCTACGACAGCCAGGCCGATGTCGTGACGCTGAGTCAGCGGGCAGAAGTTCGAATTTTGCGCGGCACCGAGCTGGCCGACCAACTCAATGGTCAAAAAATCATTTTCAACAACACCACCGAAGTCATGACCGTGGACGGTCTGCCCAAAGGCACCCAAGCCACGGACCCGCGAGATCAACGCGTACGCGCCGTGCTGACGCCCAGAAAAACAAGCCCGGCGACCACGCCCCCCGCTCCGAAAACGGCCATCCCTGCCCTGCGGATCAGCCCCAATACAGGCGAAAGCAAAAAACCATGAGTGAGCCACTCGTGCCCAGCCGACTGGAAGCGCACCACCTGAAAAAGGCCTACGGCAGCCGCAAAGTGGTGCACGACGTGTCCGTGCAAGTAGACAAGGGCGAAGTGGTGGGCTTGCTCGGCCCCAACGGCGCAGGCAAAACCACCTCTTTTTACATGATCGTGGGCTTGGTGCGTGGTGATGGCGGCCAGATCATGATTGATGGGCAAGACGTCACGCGCATGCCCATTCACAAGCGCTCGCGCATGGGCCTGTCGTATCTGCCGCAAGAGGCCTCGATTTTTCGCAAACTGTCGGTGGCAGACAACGTGCGCGCCATTCTGGAGCTGCAAACCGACGCCCAGGGTCATGCACTCTCATCGGCTGACATTGAACAACGCCTGAGCGAGTTGCTGGCCGACCTGCGCGTCGACCACCTGCGCGATTCCCCTGCGGTCGCGCTATCAGGGGGTGAACGCCGCCGCGTAGAGATTGCCCGCGCCTTGGCCACCAACCCGCGTTTTATCTTGCTGGACGAGCCTTTTGCTGGCATTGACCCGATCGCCGTGATCGAGATCCAGCGCATCATTGCCTTCCTCAAGCAGCGCGGCATTGGCGTGCTGATCACCGACCACAACGTGCGCGAGACCTTGGGCATTTGCGACCACGCCTACATCATCAGCGAAGGCCGCGTGCTGGCTGCAGGCACCCCCGACGAGATCGTGTCCAACGCCGAGGTGCGACGGGTGTACCTGGGCGAACACTTCCGGATGTGATGAACAAATCCAAGGTCCACGCCATGAAAGCACAGCCATGAAACCCGGTCTGTCGCTGCGCATGTCCCAGCACCTGGCGCTCACGCCCCAGTTGCAACAATCGATCCGCCTGCTGCAACTGTCCACGCTGGAGCTGTCGCAAGAAGTCGACCAGATGCTGGACGAAAACCCATTTCTTGAGCGCAGCGAAGAAGAAGCGGCCTCCGAGGCCTTTGGCCTGGACCAAACCGACACCCACGTCAGCCTGGGCGATCGGGTGAGCGAAAGCGCCAGCACATCCAGCAGCAGCGACGACAGCGCCAGCGAAAACAGCGACGAAGCCGTGACCGATGTGGCCGAAAGCTGGGACGGCGACGGCAGCGTGGACATGCGCCCCGACGACAGCGAATGGGGTGGCGATGCCGGACCGCGCCAGAACAATGGCGAAGAAACCGCTGACGCCATCGACCTGGCCCGCAGCAGCGGCTCGCTCACCGACTTCTTGCACCGCCAGGCCTTGTCGCTGCGCTTGTCCGAGATCGACCGTGCTGCCCTGCGCTTTTTGATCGAGTCGCTCAACGACGACGGCTACCTGACCGACACCCTGCCTGAATTGGCCGCCAGCTTGGCTGGCAGCGACGATTTTGAACAACTGGACGAGCTGGTGCACCGCTTCACCGTGGCGCTGGGTTTGCTGCAATCGCTCGAGCCCGTGGGTGTGGGCGCACGCGATCTGGCCGAGTGCATGCGCATCCAGATCAAGGCATGGCTCAAGGACGCGCCAGACGACGAGGTCGCCCAAGCCGCTCTGGCCGTCTGCGCTCAACCCCTGGAAATGCTGGCCAAACGCGACTTCAAACGCCTGGCTGTGGCCTGCGGTCTGGACGAGGCCGTGGTCAAAGCCGCTATCCCGTTCATTGCCCGGCTGGAGCCCAAACCCGGCCGCCCGTTTGCGCAGGCCGAACAAAACATCATCATCCCCGACGTGCTGGTGGTGAACACCAGTAAAACGGCCACGCCCAAATTCCGCATCCAGCTCAACCCCGACGTGATGCCCAAGCTGCGCGTGCACGACATTTATGCCAACGCCTTGCGCGGCAGCAAGGGTTCATCGCATGCCGGTTTGCAGCAGCGCCTGCAAGAAGCGCGCTGGTTCATCAAAAACATCCAGCAGCGTTTTGACACCATCTTGCGCGTGTCCACCGCCATCGTGGAGCGGCAAAAAAACTTCCTCACCCACGGCGAGCTGGCCATGCGCCCGCTGGTGCTGCGCGAGATCGCCGACGAGCTGGGCATGCACGAGTCCACCATCAGCCGCGTGACCACGGCCAAATACATGTCCACGCCGCAAGGCACGTTTGAGCTGAAGTATTTCTTTGGCTCGGGCTTGGGCACCGACAGTGGCAGCGCCGCATCGAGCACCGCCGTGCGGGCACTGATCAAGCAGTTTGTGGCGGCTGAAAAACCCGCCAAACCCCTGTCGGACAACCAAATTTCAGAAATGCTGAAAGAGCAAGGCATCGACTGCGCACGCCGCACGGTGGCCAAATACCGCGAAGCCCTGAAGATCGCGCCTGCGAACCTGCGCAAAACCCTTTGAGAGTATTCGAGTGAATTCATTGAACCTGTTCATGCCTTGCGCCGCTGGCGTCGAGGGCTTTTTGGCCGACGAGGTGCACGCCATCACGGGCCTGACCGGCAACGACCTGATGACCGGACGCGGCGGCGTGATGGCCCGCGCCTCTTGGCGCGACGCGATGCGCATCAACCTGCACAGCCGCTTGACCCAGCGCGTGCTGGTGCAGCTGTCCGTCACCGACTACCGCAACGAAAACGACCTGTACCAAGCCGCCAGCGAAGTGGCCTGGGAAATTTGGTTCACGCCCAAGCAGACGTTCAAGATCGACATCACGGCGCAGCACAGCCCGCTGACCAGCCTGAACTTTGCCGCCCTCAAAATCAAAGACGCGGTGGCCGACCGCTTTCGCGCCAAGCGCGGCGAGCGCCCGAACGTGGACACCACCTGGCCCGATGTGCGCATTTATGCCCACGTCACACCCGAAACCCTCACGCTCTACATCGACACCTCGGGCGAACCGCTGTTCAAGCGCGGCTGGCGCACCGACAAGGGCGACGCGCCCCTGAAGGAAACCTTGGCGGCCGCCATGATCGCGGCCAGCGGCTGGGACGCGACAGTGCCTTTGTACGACCCCTGCTGCGGCAGCGGCACCATCCCGATTGAGGCGGCGCAAATCGCCTGTGGCATCGCCCCTGGCTTGCAACGCCGCTTTGGCTTTGAAAAGCTGTTGCCTTTCCAAAACCATGTCTGGCAAGGCTTGATCGAAGAAGCCCGCGACCACGAGCACGAACCCACCGCGCCCATTTTTGGCAGCGATGTGGCTTTCCGAATGGTCGACTTTGCCGAGCGCAACGCCGAACGCGCAGGCGTGTCGGGCGTGATCGAGTTCCGAGGCGGCGATGCCCTGCAACGCATGCCGCCCAGCGAGACCCCCGGCGTCATGCTGCTCAACCCGCCCTATGGCGAGCGCATTGCCGCTGCCGGTGTCGCCGGTCGTGGGCGTGACAGCTTCCAGCCCGGTGCCTTGGCCGATGCGCGTTCAAGTACCCGCGCAGCCGACCAAAGCCACCACCGCGAAACCGCGCAAACCAATGATGGCGACGACAGCGTCGACTTCTTTGCCCAACTGGCCAGCCACTGGAAGAAAAACTACAGCGGCTGGAGCGCTTGGATGCTCACACCCGACCTGAAGCTGCCCAGCAAAATGCGCCTGAAAGAATCGCGCCGCGTGCCCATGTGGAACGGCCCCATCGAATGCCGCCTGTTCCGCTTTGACATGATCAAAGGCAGCTTGAAGCGCACGCCAAGCGACAGCAGCAACAACCCAACAGTCACCTCAGGCCCCGACACATCGGGAACGTCTGCACCATGAGTTGGGAGCGGGGCGTTGAGGTGAACCTTGAGGTGGGCGCAATTCTGAGTGAAGGTCCGGGCGCAGATGGGGTTCAAACCCCGGCACGCCGCGTGCTGGACACCAACATCGTGCTCGACCTGTGGGTGTTTGACGAACCCAAGGCCGAAGCGCTGCGCGTGAGCGTCGAGACAGGCCGCACACACTGGCTGGCCACCGCCGCCATGCGCGAGGAACTGGCCCGCGTGCTGGCCTACCCGCAAATCGTGAAACGCCTCACGCACCGCGAAATACCCGCTGACACTGTGCTCGGCCATTTTGACCGCTGGGCGCAGCTGCACCCCGATGCGCCCAAAGCCGAGTACGTCTGCAAAGACCCCGACGACCAAAAGTTCATCGACCTGGCCGTGACCCACACCGCCGCCTTGCACAGCAAAGACGCACAAGTGCTCTGCATGAAAAACCGCCTGGCACGCTGCGGTGTGGCGTTGAATCCCGTCACGCCCTGACCCCATGGCAGGCCAACGCGCCTCCTACAATCGTGCCATTGAAAAAGGAACACCGCATGAACACGACCGCTGGCTTGGAAGCCGAAGACTTTGACACCTTGGACAACATCCTCGACGACCTGCGCGAGCGTTTTGAAGAAACACCGCAGTGGGAGTTTTGTGAGGGCTTCATGGCCGCCTTGGTCTGTAGCCGACGCGCCATTCCCGAAGACGAATGGCTGCCGATGCTGCTGGGCATTGACCCGGATGAAGCCGAAGGCGGCAGTTTTGCAGACGACGCCCAGCGCCAGCAGTTCATGGCTTTGTGGCAGCGCCGTTTTGACGAGATCAAGCTGGCGCTCGACACCCCGGTCGAAGCGCTGGACGACGACAAGGCCTATGCCCCGGAAGTAATGGACGTGCGCGGCGCGATCGCTTCGCTGCCCCCCGAAGAGCGCGAAGAAATCGAAGACAGCGAGATCCCCTCGTTTGCCCAGGTGTGGGCGCTGGGCTTCATGTTCGCGGTCGAAAACTGGGCCGACGAATGGGCCACCCCCAAAGACAAAGACGCCGCCAAGTGGCACGACTTGTCGCTCGAAGCCATCGTGGCACTGACCGAAGACGACACCGATGTGCCCACCTTGTCGGCCCTGTCAGAAGACGGCCCGCCCAGCGTGAGCGAAGAGCGCCTGAACGCCTACGGCGAAGCGCTGTGGGCGGTGTACGACCTGCGCGAAATCTGGCGCAACATCGGCCCGCGTGTGGCGCAGGTCATCAAAGCCGCCACGCCCGGCCGCAACGATGCGTGCTCGTGCGGCAGCGGCAAAAAATACAAGAAGTGCTGCGGGGCTTGAGTCAGAAGCAACGCTAGATCCCGGATCAAGTCCGGGATGACAGATGCTTAGTCGAGGTGACAGA
>JAGNWH010000151.1:0-2762 GCA_017986055.1 Limnohabitans sp.
TGTGTGGGCCTGGACCCTGAGCCCACCAAGTTCCCGGATCGCATCAAGGGCGACTCGAACAAAATTTACGACTTTTGCGCCGCCATCGTGGACGCCACAGCCGATCTGGTCAGCAGCTTCAAGCCCCAAATCGCCTACTTTGCAGCCCACCGCGCCGAAGGCCAGTTGGAACGCCTGATGGAACACATGCGCCGCGTGGCCCCCCATGTGCCGATCATTTTGGACGCCAAGCGCGGTGACATTGGCTCAACCGCCGAGCAATACGCCATCGAAGCCTTTGAGCGCTATGGTGCCGATGCCGTGACCCTCTCGCCCTTCATGGGCTGGGACTCGGTGGCCCCTTATTTGAAGTACCACGGCAAAGGCGCGTTTTTGCTGTGCCGCACCTCCAACCCCGGCGGTGACGATCTGCAAAACCAGCGCCTGGCTTCGGTCGAAGGCCAGCCACTGTTGTACGAGCATGTGGCTCGTTTGGCCCAAGGCCCCTGGAACCTGAACGGCCAGCTGGGCTTGGTCGTGGGTGCAACCTACCCCAAAGAAATTGAACGTGTGCGCGAACTCGCCCCCACGGTGCCCTTGTTGATCCCCGGCGTGGGCGCACAAGGCGGCGATGCAGCAGCCACTGTCAAGGCGGGTTGGCGTGCCAACGCCGACGGTTCCAGCGCTGGCCCGATCATCGTCAACTCGTCGCGGGCGGTGCTGTATGCATCGAGCGGTGAAGACTTTGCCGCGGCGGCCCGCAAGGTCGCGATGCAAACGCGGGAACAACTGCAAGCGGCCAAAGCTTGAAGCTTGGCGGCAAAGAGCCTCAGCCCTCTGCCGCTTTTTGCGCCTTGTGCACGATCTTGCGTGCCATGCTCCAGCGGTGCACTTCGCTTGGGCCGTCATAAATCCGGAAGGCGCGCATGTCCATGAAGATGCGCATCACCGGTGTCTCGGCTGTCACGCCTTGGCCGCCCAAAATTTGCACGCAGCGGTCCACCACGCGCCACTCGGCTTCTGAGCAGGCCACTTTGGCGCGACTCGATTCAAAGCCGCCTTTTTGACCCTGGTCCAGCAGCCAGGCGGTGTGCCAGATGTGCAGGCGGGCGGTGTGCAGGTCGATGTCGTTGTCGGCCAGCATGAAGCCCACGCCCTCGTGTTCGGCCAGCGGCTTGCCAAACGCCTTGCGGCGGCTGGCGTAATCCACCGCGATGTCATGCGCCCGGCGTGCCTGGCCCAACCAGCGCATGCAGTGCGTCAACCGTGCCGGGGCCAGCCGCACTTGGGCATACCGAAAACCCTGACCCACCTCGCCCAATACATGGCTGGCCGGCACGCGCAAATCGTCAAAGCACAGCACGCCATGGCCACCGGTAAAGCAGTTGTCCATCGCGTCCATGCTGCGTTCGAGCCGAATGCCCGGTCGGTCCATGTCGGTCAAAAACATGGTGGCCGTGCCATCTTCCATGCGGGCCATGACGATGGCGTAATCGGCCCCTTCGGCCCCGGTGATGAACCATTTGCGGCCACTGATCAGGTAGTCATCACCATCGCGCACGGCGGTGGTGGTCAGCATCGACGGGTCAGCCCCCGCGCCTGGGTCGGGCTCGGTCATGGCAAAACATGAGCGGGTGAGTCCGGCCACCTGTGGGCGCAGCCAGCGCTCTTTTTGCGCTGGGGTGGCCACCTCTTCCATCAAGTGGATGTTGCCCTCGTCGGGCGCGTGAATGTTGAGTGCGGTCGGCCCCAGATTGGAATAACCGGCCTCTTCAAACACCACGGCCTTGGCGATGTGGCTCAGGCCCAGCCCGCCCATCTCGACCGAGGCATGCGGGGTGAGCAGACCCGCAGCGCGTGCGCGTGCCACCAACTCGCGACGCAGCGCTTCGGACGGGCCGTGCACACCGTGGCGTGGGTCGTTTTCCAGAGGGATCACCTGTTCGGCGATGAATTGACGGGTGCGCTCGCGCAGTGCTTGCAAGTCTGGGGGGATGTCAAAGTTCATGGAATAGGTGATGCTGAAAAAAGGGTGAAACCAATGGCCATGCACCAATTGGAAAGGCGGGAACATGCTTGCGCTGTCCGGCCTGTGACTCACTGTCGCATTCGGGTGAGTTGCGTGCGAAGCTGAGTGCAGGTCTGTCATCTGCGAGGCTGTCTGATCAAGGGTGAGGTGATAGTCTGTGCTGAACGTATGGGCTGGCTGCGATGCTGTTTGTCGCTATGCCGCCAAGGCAAGCAGCTTAAAAACCACAAGGACAAGCCATGAAGCTTTACACCGCCCACCGTGCCCCGAGCCCCCGCCGGGTGCTGATGTTTTTGGTCGAGAAAAACATCACCGGCATCGAGATGGTCAACCTGGACTTGAACGGCGGGGAGCACCGCCAGCCCGACTATTTGGCCAAGAGCCCGCTGGCCAAAGTGCCTGCTTTGGAGCTGGACGATGGCCGCGTGATCACCGAGACCCGCGCCATTTGCACCCTGCTGGAGGGCCGTTATCCCGAGCCGAACCTGATGGGCGTGGACGGCGATGAGCGCGGCTTCATCGAGATGGCCGACCGGCAGGTGGAGCTGTATTTGCTGGGCGGCATTGCCAATGCCATTCGCCACAGCCATCCCGGGCTGGCCGCTTTGGAAAAGCCGCAGTTCCCCGAGTTTGGCCGGTCGCAAGCCCAGAAGGTGCGCGACGTGGCCCGTAGCTTTGACCTGCGCTTGCAAAGCCAGCCCTGGATCGCAGGCGAGCGCTTCACCATTGCCGACATCACCGCGTTTTGCGCACT
>JAGNWH010000087.1:0-8630 GCA_017986055.1 Limnohabitans sp.
CTTAGTCGAGGTGACAGAAGCTTAGTCGAGGTGACAGATGCTTAGTCGGGGTGACAAATGACAGATGTCATACCCGCGAAGGCGGGTATCCATGACCGACGAAGGCATGGACCCCCGATCAAGTCCGAGATGACGAATGAGCTCAAACCATCCACTGCGCCAGCGCTTCGCTGGTCGCGTCGGGCAGCTCTTCGGGGATGAAGTGGCCCGAAGGCATGACCTGGCCACGGACACGTCCAGCACATTGCGCTTGCCACAGCTCGACCGGCTTGAACATGCGGTTGACCACGCCCCGATCACCCCACAAGACCAAGGTGTCGCAAGCGATTTTGTCGCCGTGCTCGCGGCCCTCGCGGTCATGCTGCAAGTCGATGCCTGCGCTGGCACGGTAGTCTTCGGCGGCGCTGTGGATGGCGGCTGACCAGCCTAGGTCATTGCGTGTCGGGTTGCAAAAAGCGCGCTCGTATTCACCCAAGGCTTCAGGCTCGATATAGCCCAGCCCTTGACTGCCCCAGCCGCCCAGCTTGGCGTGCAAATAAGCCTTGGGGTTGCCGCCAATCATGACCTCGGGCAAGGGCGCGGGCTGCGTCAGATGAAACCAGTGGTAGTAGGCCTGCGCAAAAGCAAAGTAGGGGTCGGCCACCGGGCCTGCGACTTCAGGGGTTTTTCCCCAATGGCCGCTGTACATGTCCAGCGTGGGGGCAATATCGATGATGCAGAGCTTCTTCACCCTGGCGGCATGGTCCAGCGCCAAACGGTGCGCCACGCGTCCGCCCCGGTCGTGACCGCACAGGAAGAAATCGCCCACACCCAAAGCGTCGAGCAGGCCCACCACCTCTTGCGCCATGGCACGTTTGCTGTAGTGCAGGTGCAGCGCATCCCCCACGGCATGCGACGAATCGCCATAACCGCGCAGGTCAGGCATCACCAGTCGATAGCGACCGCGCAAATGCTGCGCAACGCGATGCCACATGACATGGGTTTGCGGAAAGCCATGCAGCAAAACCAGCACGGGCAAGTGCGCTTGCCCCGCCCAGTCGGCCGTGCGCCGAAAGCAGACGGGCAAACCCGCCACCGTGAGCGTTTGCCGCTCGAAGCCGTCAAACCAGGTCATCAGTCGACCTTGGCACCCGAGGCCTTAACCACTTCGGCCCATTTCTTGTGCTCGGCGTCAATCAGCGCCGCAAACTGCGCGGGCGTGTTGCCGCTGGGGATCGCGCCCAGGGTGGTCAGGCGCTCTTTCATGGCGGGACTGGCCAATGACTTGGCGACTTCTTGCTGGATGCGGCTGACCACATCAGCCGGGGTGCCAGCGGGTGCCAGCAAACCAAACCAGCTGCTGGCTTCGAAGCCTTTGAGCCCTGCCGCCTCTTCGACCGTGGGCAAGTCGGGCATGGCCGCTGAACGTTGGCCACTGGTCACGGCCAGCGCTTTGATTTTGCCCGCCTTGATGAGTGCCATGGCCGAGGGCAAGTTGTCGAACATGACGTCCATGCTGCCGCCCGCCAAATCGAGCAAGGCCGGGCCGGAGCCCCGGTAAGGGATGTGCGCCATGAAGGTGCCTGTTTGCGACTTGAACAGCTCACCCGCCAAATGGATGGAGGTGCCGTTGCCGCTGGAGGCCATGTTCAGTTTGCCGGGGTTGGCAAGGGCGTACTTGATGAAATCGTTGACGCTGTTGATCTTGTTGGCCGCTGCCTTATCGGCGTTGACCACCATGACATTGGGCACGCCAGCGACCAAGGTGATGGGCGCGAAGTCTTTGATGGGGTCATACGGCAGCTTGCTGTACAGGGCGCGGTTGATGCCGTGCGTGCCCACGGTGCCCATGAGCAGGGTGTAGCCGTCGCCAGCCGATTTGGCCACTTGATCAGCGCCCAGATTGCCACCGGCACCGCCTTTGTTCTCGATCACAAAGGACTGGCCAAAGGCTTTGCTCAGGTCGGGCGCGATGGCGCGGGCCAAGATGTCTGTGGTGCCGCCGGGTGCGAAGGGCACAACGATCTTGACGGGCTTGTTGGGCCAGGCGGTTTGCGCCCAAGCCATCGAAGTGGTTGACAACAACACCGCAGCGGCCATGCCCAAGACTGGGCGGCGGGTGAGAGAACTTGAAAGCTTGCGTGAAAAATGAACCATGTTTGTCTCCTGGCAATGTGTGCAAAACATGATGCCACTCACCCACGGATACGCTGTCGCACAGGCGAAGAAAAGGGCCTGTTTTAAGGGTTTGTCCCGGTCAAAAGGGCCTGCAAGGCGGGCTTTTGCACTTTGCCCAAGGCGCTTTTTGGCAAGCTGTCCATGAAGACCACTCGCCGTGGCAACTTGAAGCGGGCGATGCGGCTTTGCAGGTGCAACAGCACCGCTTCGGGCGTGAGCCCTTGCCCCAAAGCATCGGCGCTGCGCACCAACACAGCCACCGGCACCTCGCCCCAACGGACATCGGCCAGGCCAACCACGGCGCATTCGGCGACGCCCGGCAGGGTCACGAGCTGATTTTCAATTTCTGCCGGGTAAATGTTTTCGCCGCCCGAAATCACCATGTCTTTGCTGCGGCCCACGATGGTGATGCAGCCGTCTGGCGCACGCTGACCGAGGTCGCCGGAGTGGAACCAGCCGTCTTGCAGACCCACGCCGCTTTGCCCGTTCGGATGCCAGTACCCGCGCATGAGATTGGGCGCGCGGACGCAGACTTCACCCGTCTCACCGGAGCCGACTTCTTGCCCCCGTGTGTCGATCAGTTTGACCTGCGCCTCGGGCTGCGGCCAACCCGAAGCACCCACGCGGGCCACAGCGTCTGGCAGTCGCAGCACGATGGACACAGGGCCCGTCTCGGTGGTGCCATAGACCTGCCCCACCGGCACACCGCGTGAGTGCAGTGTTTCGAGGTAGGCCACAGGCACAGTGGACGAACCGGTCATGATGCCGCGCAAACAGGCCAGCGATGTGCTGGCCCAGCGCGGGTGGTCAAACAGCGCACGCATGGTGGCGGGCACCAACAGCGACAACGTGGGTTGGCTGATGGCCATTTCATCCAACCAGGCCGAGGGGTCAAAGCGCGCGTGCAGCACCACCTCCACGCCCGACAGCAGCGCGGGCAAGGTCTGGATGCACAGCCCCCCCACATGGAACATGGGCAGCGTGGACAGCAACTTGTCGCCGGGCACATTGGGGTTCGCCCCCGCACGGCGAAAGTCATGCGCCCATGCACTGGCACGGGCATTGGCCATCAGGGCGGCTTGCGTGTGCACCGCCCCTTTGGGTTCGCCCGTGGTACCCGAGGTGTAGACCAAGAGCAAGGGCATGTCGCTGTGCACTTCGGACAGTGGCAGTGCGCGTGGCGATGCGGTGGCGATCAGCGTGTCATGTTGGGTGTGCTGTAGCCCAGGGGCATGCAGGGCCTGGGCCGTGTCGGCATGGTGGGTGTCGTGCACCAACAGGCGCGGCTGGGCGTCCTGCATGACTTGCTGCAACTCGGGCACCGCCAGGCGAAAGTTCAGCGGCAAAAAAATCGCCCCCAGTCGGGCACAGGCCACCAACGTGACCAGTTGCAACTCGTGGTTAAAGCCCAACCAGGCCACCCGCTCACCGCTTTGCACGCCCCAGGTGGACTGCAAGTGCGCGGTGACGCGTTCGACACGCCGCCAGAACTTGGCGAAGTCATAGGCCAAAGTGCCGTCAGGCTTGCGCGCGTCACCCCGAAAAGTCATGGCCGCCTGTGCGCCGTGCGTTTGCGCCAGTTGCGCAAATCGGGCCGCGATGGGGCTGGTCTCGTGGTCCGACATCATTCGTCTTTTTCGCCAGCTTCGTACAAGGCTTCGCGGCCGATGCGGTCCAAGCACAGCTCGGCCGTCCAGGGCAGCATGAGCGAACCGCAGCGTGCATCGCGGTACAAGCGCTCCAGAGGCAGGCTTTTGAGCATGGACTGACCGCCGCAAGTGCGGATCGCCAAACGGGCGATGTCTTGGGCGTTTTCCATGATGGTGTACTGCGCAGCGTAGGCCCTCAGTCGGGCGGATTTGCTGGGGTCGACCTTGGCATCTTCGATCGCGCGCAAAAAGAGATTGCGGGTTTGTTCGAGCTTGATGAACATCTCGGCCAAAGCAATCTGCTTGGTGGCAAACTGGCGGCGCTTGACAGGTCCGGTGCCCGGGATCTCGCCTCGCAGGTAGGCCACTGTGAAGTCGTAAGCCGCTTGCGCGATGCCCATGTAAGTGGGCGAAAGCGTCATGAACATGTGCGGCCAGCGGCTGGCGGCCTGGAAGTACAAGCCCTGCGGCATGAGCGCCGCGTCGTCGGGCACGAACACGTCTTTGAACAGCAGGTTGCGCGACACCGTGGCACGCATGCCCAGAGGATCCCAGTCGCCCTCCACCGTGAGGCCCGGCGCGGTGCGGGGCACGGCCAGATAGAGTGTGTCGCGACGCGAGAGGTCGGCGCCCTCTTTTTTCTCGGTGCACAGCACACCAAAAAAGTCAGCCGCATCCGACAGGGATGCGAAGATTTTTTTGCCATTGATCTTCCAGCCGCCCTCGACCTTGACGGCGATGGTGCCAAATGGCTGAGCACCCGCCGCTGCGGCACCGCCTTCTGAAAAGGGCTGGGCATAAATCGCACCGTCTTTCACCACGCGGGCAAAGTGCGTGGCCTGGTGCGTGCGGTGAATGGCGCGTTGCTCGGGTGTCATCTCCAGGTCTTCAGACAACAAGCCGCTCCAAAGCATGGTGCAGACATGCATGTTGAAGGTGAGCGCGGTGGCGCCGCAGTAACGCCCAATTTCGGCCGACACCATGGCATAAGTGGCGTAGTCGGCGCCGTGGCCACCATGCGCTTCGGGCACGCACAGCGCCAGCAAACCTGCATCGCGCATGTCATCGTAGTTGGCAAAGGGGAACTGAGCATCGCGGTCGAGCTGCGCGGCACGCGGGGCAAATTTGTCGCGGCCCAGCTGACGGGCCAAGGCCATCAGCTTTTGCTGTTTCGCGGTCAGGGGATAGTCGTCGCCACAGATCGGCATGGCGGTTGACGGGGTTTTGTCTTGCTCTGCACTCATGGTTTCACGTCCTTCAGAAATTGTTCCAGTTCGGCGTTAAACGCCTCGGGCTGCTCGCAGTGCAGCAAGTGCCCTGCGCCAGCCAGGCAGGCGTACCGCGCACCGGGGATCTTTTGCGCCATGCGTTCCATCACGGCGGCTGGGGCCGTGCGGTCGTGCGCTGCGGCCAGGCACAGCACGGGCACGGTGAGGGTGGGCAACGCAGCGCGTTGCTCAAACTGCACCAGCGCATGCAAAGCGGCGCGGTAGGTGGCAGGCGGCACGGCAGACATGCTTTGGTGCGCCGATTTCAGTTTGGCGGGAATCAAGTGGGCGGCATCGCCACCGGGTGCGGCCATGGTGGGGATCAGCATGTCTGCAATGTCGCCCATGGTTTTTCCGGCCTCCAAAGGGGCCAGGCGTTGCGCCAAAAACTGTTTTTGAAAATCACCGTCGCTGTGGCCAAACGCCGGGCTGCTGGCCGCCAGCATCAAGCCACTGATCCGCTCGGGTGCTTGCGTCCAAGCTTGCAGGGCCACCATGGCCCCCATGCTGTGGCCCACCAACACAGCTTGGTCGATGTGCGCTGCGTCCAGCATTTGCCACAGGGCTTGCGCCAAGTGCGCAAAGTCATATGGGCTGACCATGGCGCTGTCGCCATAACCGGGCATGTCCCAGGCCAAGCTGCGCCAACCCAATGCGGCCACATGCGCTTGCTGCGCTGCCCAGCCGTGCCTGCCACCGCCCACGCCATGCAAGAACACCACGGCGGGCTGGGTGGGCAAGCCCAGGTCGGTGAATGCAGGCGCGTTCATGCCAGTGCCGCGCTCACGACTTGGCCCGCATCGACCACCACCGTGTCGTCAAGCCGGATGGTGCAGCCGCGCATGGGCAAATCAAAGTGACCCAGCGTGTGGCGTCCCGCGACTTCGTTGGCCCCGGTCGAATACAAAAAGTTGCCCGCAAAAGCACGCAGCTCAGTGCCATTGCAGTCGCGCTTGTCATAAAAAGCCATGGCATCCCAACGCGCAGCGGGGTTCAGGCCAAAGCCCACATGCGAGACCGCATAGGCGGCGCGGTGGCCCTCTGCGTCCTCCCAAGCTTTCCAATAGCCGCGCATCATGTCCACATCCACCCCTTCGCCCTCGATCTGAATCACGCTGTCGTTTTCGATCGTCAGGCGGATCGTGTCGCGCAAATAGCTTTTGAAGGTCAGGTTCACATCGCCGGGGGCCATGACCAAGGTGCCATTGACACTGCCCGCCGCCGGGAAGGCCAGCGCCAGGCCCGCAGGCCAGTGCGAGACCATGCCCGGCTTGGGGCAAAAGCCCCACACGCCGCCGACCACGGCTTTGTTCAAACTGACGCGCAAATCGGTTCCGGCTTTGGAGGTGACGTGCATTTGCTGTGCGCTGCGCAGCTTCTTCATGGCCGAACGCACAACGCCTTCCAGCGCCGGGTCGGGCACGGTGCGCTCCAATATTTCAGGGTGCTCGTTGGACACCATCAGCAAGCGAGGCATGTGCCCATCAACGCCTTTCATGATGGTCGGTAACTCGGGCGCATGCAGCAGGCCCTCCACCGTGCAATCAACCACCATATCGGCACGTGCCAGCGCGGCAACCACCGGGCTGAGCTGCGCAATGGCGTCGCTGGCCCCGGTGGAGCGGACGGGCGCAGGTGCGGTCAGCGCGGGCGTGGTGAGCGTGACTTCAAACACTTTGGCGCCCATGCCCTCCAAGGCCAGACGGGCAAGGTCGACGTTCACGCGCCGCGACTGCGTTTCGGCCAAAATGGCCACCACTTCGCCGGGCTGCACTTTGCACAAGGTGAAGGTGCGGACAAACGCCGCCAACCATTTGTGTTCGATCTTTTCCACCAACATGCAGGCCTCCTGAACAGACGGGTGGGGTGCACGACGCACCCGACCTCTTGCCAAACAGTTTATATGAATATTCATGTAAATTCATCCATAATGACCCTATGCGCCCCAACCCACCGCCGTCCATTCAGCCGCTGAGCCCTGACTTTGAAACGCCTCATTTCAGGCAAGCCCTGTCGCGCTTTGCCACTGGCGTGACCGTCATCACCACCTTTGCGCCAGGCGCACAAAAAGGCGACTCGGCCAGCAGCAGCTTTGTGGGCATCACGGCCAGCTCGTTCAATTCGGTGTCGCTCACGCCGCCGCTCGTGCTGTGGAGCCTGGGCCACCGGGCCAGCAGCCTGCCGCTGTTTCATGCGGGCACGCACTATGTGGTGAATGTGCTGGCCGCAGACCAGCTCGACTTGTGCAATCGCTTTGCCTATGGCAAAGGCGACCGGTTTGCCGACACCGCTTACACCTTGGGGCAAGCCGGGCTGCCCATTTTGAAAGGCGCTCTGGCCTGGTTTGAATGCCACAACCGCAGCCGCCACGAAGAAGGCGACCATGTGATTTTTGTGGGCGAAGTGGAGCGCTGCGGCTTCATCGATGGCTCGGCCCCACTCGTTTACCAGGGCGGTCAGTTCAGCACCACCACACCTCTGCCCCACCCTCTGCCATGACCCACTCGGCAGGCTTTGTAGACGACTACCTGGCCTATTTGTTGGCACGCGCCAGCCATTTGATTTCGAGTGAATTCCATGCCGTGGTCGAGGCCAGTGGCCTGAGCCTGATGGAATGGCGCGTCATGGCCAGCCTGTCGGGCAAAGACAGTTTGAGTGTGGGCGAGTTGGCCGACATCGTTTTGGCCAAGCAACCGACCGTGACCAAATTGGTCGGGCGCATGGAAGAAGCCGGCTGGGTGCAACGCTGCGATGCACCGCACGACAAACGCCAATCCTTGGTGAGCCTGACGCCTGCGGGGCGGCGCAAAGTCAAACCCTTGCTGGCCCAGGCGCAGGCGCACGAAGCGCAGGTCACGGCCGACATCGGTGCGCCCGAAGTCGATCAGCTCAAGCGCATACTTGAAAGAATGATTGCGCTGAGGGGATAACAAAGAATCACGCTGATTAGCAGATCGGCGGCTTTAGCCCCAACACGGGCCACAGCAAAAGCGCTATTCCGGCACCACCGCCGTGACCTCGATCTCGACCAAGGCGCGGTCTTCGACCAGATCGGCCACCTGCACCAACGTCATGGCCGGGTAGTTTTTGCCAATGACTTCCTGATAGACCTTGCCCAGCTCGCGGCCGCGTGCGAGGTATTCTTTTTTGTCTTTGACGTACCAAGTCATGCGGGCCATGTGCTGGGGGCCAGCGCCAGCACAGGCCAGTGTGTCGACGATGTTTTGCAAGGCCTGGCGGCATTGCGCCACAAAGTCGTCGGTCTCGAACTGGGCTTGCCCGTTCCAGCCGATCATGCCCGCCACAAACACCATGCGGCCACGCGCTTCGATGCCGTTGGCGTAGCCTTTGGCGGGAGCCCATCCTTCGGGTTGCAAAACATTGAACATGTGTTTTCCTTGGGTTCAGTGGGGGCTGTGCGAAAGGCCTGCCCCGCAAAATCAGTGGCTTGAGATTTGTCGCAACTTGAAGCGTTGCAGCTTGCCGGTTTCGGTGCGGGGCAGGGCCTCCAAAAAGACCACCTTGCGCGGGTACTTGAAGGGGGCAATGCTTTGCT
>JAGNWH010000088.1:0-8506 GCA_017986055.1 Limnohabitans sp.
TCGCCAACGCCAACGTCACCCACAGCATCGCCATCCCGTGTCAGCCTGAACACCTGCGCCCGCAAAGGGGCATGGTCCAGCGACCAGTCACTCAAGACATGACGCACGGCGCTGCCCAGTGCGTGGTCTGCGGGTCGGTGGGTGTGGCCGTGGATCAGCTGGTCTGCCTCAGCCTGTTCAAGCCAGAACAGGCTCATTTCAAGATCGGCATCAGCAAAGCTCATGCCTTCGTGTTTTTGTGACTCGCTCAGGGCGCGTAAGTTGCGTGCGAATTCTTGGCGTTCTGCCAAAGGCTTGGCCAAAAACGCATGTTGCCATTGGGGGTTGCGGGCCTGCAGTCTGAAAGCCTGGTAAGGCTTGTCGTCCAGACACAAGGCATCGCCGTGGCTGAGCAAAATGCGTTGCTGGCCCAGCGTTAACAAGGTGGGGTCGGTCAGGGGCTGCACACCACAAGCCGACAAAAAATCGGGGCCGACCAAAAAATCCCGGTTGCCGGGCATGAATGCCACATGAGCGCGTTGTGCTGTTTGGCGCAACACTTCTGCGCAACGTTGCAAAAACGGGTCTTGGACTGCGGCGTCATCGCCGACCCAGACCTCAAACAGGTCACCCAATATCAACACCGCCTGTGCAGGGGTGTTGGCCATGTAGCTGCGCCAGGCTTCAAAAGTGGCCTGCTCAGAGGCCTGCAAGTGCAGGTCCGAGATCAGGTCCACGGTGTGCCATGCCACTGGCGCTGTCAGCCGACCGATGGTCGGCGGTGTGGTGCGCGGGTCAGCGGACATGGCTCAGTCGATCAGATGGCGACGGCTTTTTCGATCACGACGTCTTCTTTGGGCACATCGGCATGGCCGCCTTTGCTGCCGGTTTTCACGCCCTTGATCTGGTCGACCACTTCGGTGCCCTTGACCACTTTGCCAAACACGGCATAACCCCAGCCTTGTGCCGAAGGTGCGGTGTGGTTCAAGAAGCCGTTGTCGGCCACGTTGATGAAGAACTGGGCTGTGGCCGAGTGCGGGGCCGATGTGCGGGCCATGGCCACGGTGTAGTTGGCGTTTTTCAGGCCGTTGTTGGCTTCGTTCTCGATGGTGGCATCGGTTGGCTTTTGTGCCATGCCGGGTTCAAAGCCACCGCCCTGAACCATGAAGCCAGGAATCACACGGTGAAAAATCGTGTTGTTGTAATGGCCTTTGTTCACGTAGGCCAGAAAGTTTTCGGTCGATTTGGGGGCTTTTTCAGCATCCAGTTCGAGGGTGATGACGCCGTAGCCGGTGATGTGCAGTTCTACTTGGGGGTTGCTCATGGTGTTACTTCAACAAAGTGATGGATTGAATGAGGACCGGTGTCCGGGGGACATCGGAAGGAAAAGGACCGCCCGCACCTGTGGGGGTGGTCCTGATTTTTTGGACCACGTCCATGCCGGACGTGACTTTGCCAAAAACGGTGTAGCCGAACAACTGGGGGGCATTCAGCAGCTGGGCGCGTGCCACTTTTTCGTAAACGCGGCCCTGGTATTCAAATTTGGCCACCGGATCGCCTTCGGGGATGGGCGTTGGGTCCAAAAACGCGTTGTCCACCACGTTGATGAAAAACTGCGAGGTGGCCGATTGCGGGTCGTTGGTGCGTGCCATGGCCAAGGTGCCCGTGGTGTTCTTCAGACCGGCAGCCAGTGACTGGCGGCCTTCGTGTTGCACGGGCGCGCGTGTTTTCTTTTCTTTGTACTGCGCGTCGTAGCCGCCACCTTGCACCATGAAACCGGCAATCACCCGGTGAAACACCGTGCCGTCATAGTGCTTGTCGTTCACATACTGCAAAAAGTTGGCCACGGTCTTGGGGGCTTTGTCAGCGTAAAGCTCGGCTTCGATGTCGCCTGCCGAGGTGCTGATGCGCACTTTGCTGATGCCCCCTGTTTGGGCCTGGCTGCTCAGGGGCAATGCCAGCGCCAAGGGCAGGGCAATCGACACGGCAAAAGTGGTCAAAAAACGAAAACGGTTCATGTTGTCCTTCAAGCAGGCGTGGTTTGACTCAAGCAGGGTTCGGTGGCATCAAGGGGCCGAAGCCTTCAAAAGCTGCTCGGCCGCCAGCCGCTTGTTTGCCGCGCGAGGCTGCGCGGCAGGGGCTTTGCTGGCGTTTTGGTAGGCCTCGATGGCCAGGGCAATGTACACATCCCCCAGGTTTTCCTGGGCGATGGCGTAATCAGGGCGAGCGCGCACGGCGGCTTGCAGCGCCGTCAACGCCTCGGCGTAACGGTTTTGACGGGCCAACAGGGCGGCCAGGTTGTTGTGCGGTTCGGGCAATTCGGGAAATGACTGGGTCAACGCCTGCAGCGTCTCCATGGCGGCTGCCGTCTGGCCCAGGCCGTCCTGGATGCGGCTGAGCAACAGACGCATTTGCGGGTCGGTGGGTTGAGACTTCAGGTGTTGCTCGGCTTGGGTTTGGGCCTTTGCCCATTGTTCTGACACGACAAGGCGGTTCACATCGCTGTAGACGTCCGCTTTGACGCCTGCACTGAATGCCAGCAAAAGACAAGACAGGACGACGGGGAGGAGTGAGTGCATGCGCGCCAAAAGGTTCGAATCTGGGCTGCCAAGAACTGGGAGCGGGGCCCCTGTCGGGGATATACTGGACGGTCATTGTAGCGGAGGCCATGCGGCCACACCGCTGCCTTCGAGACCTGCTGCCCATGTGTAAGGCGGCTGCTTTTAAGCTGAATCTCCTGCTTCCCTCTTGCCCTTTCAGCCCTCGGTGCTGATCGTTGCCTTGTAGGTTTTTTGTGTTCCGAAATTTCTTTGATTTGACATGAGTCTGCGCATTTTCAACACGCTGAGCCGTGCTGTGTCCGAGTTTTCGCCTGCCGAGCCTGGCCATGTGCGCATGTACGTTTGTGGCATGACGGTGTATGACCTGTGCCACTTGGGCCATGCCCGCTCGATGATCGCGTTTGATGTGGTGCAGCGCTGGCTCAAGGCCAGTGGTTACAAAGTGACCTATGTGCGCAATGTGACCGACATTGACGACAAAATCATCAAACGTGCACTCGAAAACGGCGAAACCATCCGCAACCTGACCGACCGCATGATCGACGCGCTGCACCGGGATGCCGACGCTTTGGGCATTGAACGCCCTCAGCACGAACCCCGCGCCACCGACTACGTGCCGCACATGCTGAGCATGATTGGCACGCTGGAGCAAAAAGGCCTGGCGTACCGCGCTGGCAACGGCGATGTGAACTACGCCGTGCGCAAGTTCCCGGGTTACGGCAAGTTGTCGGGCAAGTCGCTGGACGAGTTGAATGCGGGTGAACGCGTGGCCGTGAACACGGAAGAGGGCGCGAAGAACGACCCTCTGGACTTCGTGCTCTGGAAAAGCGCCAAGCCCACCGAGCCCGAAGACGTCAAATGGGCCAGCCCCTTCGGCACGGGCCGTCCGGGTTGGCACATCGAGTGCTCTGCCATGGCTTGCGAGCTTTTGGGGCAAACCTTTGACATTCATGGCGGCGGGGCCGACTTGCAGTTTCCGCACCACGAA
The DNA here is from genome assembly GCA_017986055.1 of Limnohabitans sp. Taxonomy (GTDB): domain Bacteria; phylum Pseudomonadota; class Gammaproteobacteria; order Burkholderiales; family Burkholderiaceae_C; genus Limnohabitans_A. The sequence continues at coordinate 3,529 of JAGNWH010000088.1, forward strand.
AACGAAATTGCCCAAAGCGAAGGCGCCAACGGGCAGCCGCTGGCGCGTTTTTGGATGCACAACGGCTTTATCAATGTGGACAACGAGAAGATGTCCAAGAGTCTGGGCAACTTCTTCACCATCCGCGATGTCCTGAAAGCGTTCGACGCCGAGACCGTGCGCTTTTTCATCGTGCGCAGTCACTACCGCAGTTCGCTCAATTACAGCGATGTGCACCTGAACGACGCCAAAGGCGCGTTGAAGCGCTTGTACACCGCCCTTCAAGCGGTGCCGCCAGCCGACGTGCAGATCGATTGGGCCGACCCTTTGGCAGCCCGCTTCAAAGCCGCCATGGACGAAGACTTTGGCACGCCCGAAGCGGTGTCTGTGTTGTTCGAGCTGGCCAGCGAAGTCAACCGCAGCGGCTCGGCCGAGCGTTCTGGTTTGCTGAAAAGCCTGGGCGCATTGCTGGGCTTGTTGCAAACCGATCCGACGGTGTATTTGCAAGCCGGTGCCGGGCTGGACGAAGCCGCCATTCAGGTGCAAATTCAGGCCCGGGCAGACGCCAAAAAGGCCAAGAACTTCGCCGAGGCCGACCGCATTCGGAACGACTTGTTGGCTCAGGGCATTGTGCTCAAAGACTCGGCCGCCGGGACCACTTGGGAGGCCGCGCAGTGACGGTGGTCGCCATTCCTGATGTGATTCCCGTCACGCCCGCTTATTGGGCAGAGGCCTGTGCACACCTGGCCAAAAAAGACCGGGTCATGAAAAAGCTGATCCCCCAGTTTGGCGATGCCATTCTGGAAACCCGAGGCGATGCGTTCGTGACCTTGGCGCGCTCCATCGTGGGCCAGCAAATTTCGGTGAAAGCTGCCCAATCGGTCTGGGACCGATTTTCGGTGTTGCCCAAGCGACTCACGCCGGCCGCTGTGCTCAAGCTCAAGGTGGACGACATGCGGGCCGCCGGTTTGTCGGCCCGCAAAGTCGAATATTTGGTGGACCTGGCCATGCACTTCAGCTCGGGCACGGTGCACGTCAAGGCCTGGCAAGAGATGGACGACGAAGCCATCATCGACGAACTGGTTGCCATTCGGGGCATTGGCCGCTGGACGGCCGAGATGTTCTTGATCTTCCACCTCTTGCGGCCCAATGTGCTGCCGCTGGACGATGTGGGCCTGATCAATGGCATCAGCCGCAACTATTTTTCGGGCGAACCGGTCAGCCGCAGCGACGCCCGTGAGGTGGCCCAAGCCTGGAGTCCTTATTCGACCGTGGCAACTTGGTATATTTGGCGCTCGCTGGACCCCGTGCCAGTGGCGTATTGAGGGCTGGACGAGGCGTCCACCCGGATCATGAACAGAGGAGTAAAACTTGGCCAAAAAAACATTTCTCGACTTTGAGCAACCCGTTGCCGAACTCGAAGCCAAGATCGAAGAGTTGCGCTACGTGCAGTCGGAGTCGGCGGTGGACATCACCCTCGAAATCGAGCAGCTGAGCAAGAAAAGCCAGCAACTGACCAAAGACATCTACAGCGACCTGACGCCTTGGCAGGTCACCAAAATCTCGCGTCACCCTGAGCGCCCTTACACGCTGGACTACATCAACGGCATCTTCACCGACTTTGTCGAGATGCACGGCGACCGCCACTTTGCCGACGATCTCTCGATCGTGGGCGGCTTGGCCCGTTTCAATGGCCAGGCTTGCATGGTGCTGGGCCAGCAAAAAGGGCGCGACACCAAAGAGCGCACTTTGCGCAACTTTGGTATGAGCAAGCCCGAGGGCTACCGCAAAGCGCTGCGCCTCATGAAAACCGCCGAAAAATTCAAGTTGCCGGTGTTCACCTTTGTGGACACGCCAGGCGCCTACCCCGGCATCGACGCCGAAGAGCGCGGTCAGTCTGAGGCCATTGGCCGCAATATTTTTGAGATGGCGCAGCTCGAAGTGCCCATCATCACCACCATCATTGGCGAAGGCGGCTCCGGTGGCGCATTGGCCATTTCGGTGGCCGACCAGGTGCTGATGCTGCAATATTCGGTGTACTCGGTCATCAGTCCCGAAGGCTGTGCCTCGATTTTGTGGAAAACCAGCGACAAAGCCGAGGTGGCTGCCGATGCCTTGGGCATCACCGCGCACCGCCTGAAAGCCTTGAACCTGGTCGACAAAATCGTCAACGAGCCCGTGGGCGGCGCACACCGTGACCCAGAGCAAATGGTGTCTTTCCTCAAACGCGCCTTGGGCGATGCCTGGCGTCAAGTGGCTGACCTCAAGCCCAAAGAGCTGCTGGAGCGCCGTTATGAGCGCCTGAACAGTTACGGCCGCTTTACCGACACCAAAGCGGGCAAGTAAGCCCGCAGCAAAGCCTTCGGGCTTCACCATGGCGCAATCACCCGAACAGGCCCTGGCTGATTTCAGCCCGGGCCTTCCTTTTGCAGTGGCCTTCAGCGGCGGTGCCGACTCGACCGCCTTGCTCTTGGCCTGCGCCCGCCGCTGGCCGGGGCAGGTGAGGGCGGTGCACATTCACCACGGCTTGCAAGCCGCCGCCGATGGTTTTGAGGCGCATTGCCGGGCGCTTTGCTTGCAGCTGGGCGTGCCATTGGCCGTGCGCCGCGTGCAGGCCCACCATACCCCCGGCCAAAGCCCCGAAGACGCCGCCCGCAAAGCCCGTTACCAGGCGCTGGCCGAAGCGGTGCGCACCGAATGGCCCGAGGTGCAAGACGTGGCGCTGGCCCAGCATGCCGATGACCAGATCGAAACCTTGCTCATCGCCTTGTCGCGCGGCTCAGGCCTGCCCGGTTTGGCCAGCATGCCCGCGCATTGGCAGCGCCTGGGCTTGCACTGGCATCGGCCATGGCTGGCCGTGCCGGGGGCGGCCTTGCGCGACGACTTGCAAAGTCGGGGTCAAAGCTGGGTCGAGGATCCGAGCAACATCGATGAAAAGTTCACCCGCAACCGCATTCGTGCTCGTGTGCTGCCCGCCTTGGCCGATGCGCTGCCCGCGTTCCGGGACACGTTTGCCCGCAGCGCCGCGCACGCCGCGCAAGCACAAGAAGTCTTGAATGAGGTAGCCGCTCAAGACCTGTTGGGCATTGGCGTGCCGCCGCGCATTGAAGCCTTGCAGTCGCTCAGCCGCGCTCGTCAGGCGCTGGTGCTGCGCCATTGGTTGCGACTGCATCACGCCAGCACGCCCAGCACAGCCCAGCTCCATGAGCTTCTTGACCAGGTGGCCGCTTGCACCACCCGAGGCCATCGTTTGCACTTGAAAGTGGGGCAAGGCTTTGTTCAGCGGGAAGGGGCTTGTTTGTCATACACAACTTGATCTGGGCCATGCCTTTTTCGGGGCTGGTGGCCCGCGTCGGCGGGTTCGACAAAGCCCTGATCAAGCCCGGCTCGGCGAATGGCACAGAACTGTCTTGTCGCCGGGCTTGTCGGTCAGGAAGGGGGCTGCTCGGTTGGTACAATTGACGGGCTTTGCCGGGGCCTAAACCCCTTTTAACGTTGGCAGTACGGGATTCGATTGTTTTTGAAACCTGCACCTGCTTTCTTTTTATCTTCAGAACTACACATGGCTTTGATCGTTCACAAATACGGCGGCACCTCGATGGGCTCGACCGAGCGCATCCGCAATGTCGCCAAGCGCGTGGCCAAATGGGCGCGTGCTGGCCACCAGATCGTGGTGGTCCCCAGCGCCATGAGCGGCGAAACCAACCGTTTGCTGGGCTTGGCCAAAGAGCTGGCGCCCGCCAAACCCGGCGATGCCTACAGCCGCGAGCTCGATATGCTCGCCTCCACAGGCGAGCAAGCTTCGTCGGCCCTGTTGGCCATTGCACTGCAATCCGAAGGCCAGCCTTCGGTCAGCTACGCCGGTTGGCAAGTGCCCATCAAGACCAACAGTGCCTTCACCAAAGCCCGCATCGAATCGATCGACGATGCGCGCGTTCGGGCCGACCTGAACGCTGGCAAGGTCGTGATCATCACAGGCTTTCAGGGTGTGGACGGCGATGGCAACATCACCACCCTCGGCCGTGGCGGCTCTGACACCTCGGCCGTGGCCGTGGCTGCAGCCCTTAAAGCCGACGAATGCTTGATTTACACCGACGTGGACGGCGTGTACACGACCGACCCTCGCGTGGTGCCCGAAGCGCGTCGCCTGCAAACCGTGAGCTTTGAAGAAATGCTGGAGATGGCATCGCTCGGCTCCAAAGTCCTGCAAATCCGCTCGGTCGAATTTGCCGGCAAATACAAAGTGCCCATGCGTGTGCTGTCGAGCTTCACGCCTTGGGACATCGACATCAACGAAGAAGCCGCATCCGGCACCCTGATCACTTTTGAGGAAGACGAACAAATGGAACAAGCCGTCGTTTCCGGCATCGCATTCAACCGCGACGAAGCCAAAATCTCCGTGTTGGGCGTGCCCGACAAGCCCGGCATTGCCTACCAAATCTTGGGCGCAGTGGCCGATGCCAACATCGAAGTGGACGTGATCATTCAGAACCTGAGCAAAGACGGCAAGACCGACTTCAGCTTCACCGTTCACCGCAACGACTACGCCAAGACCATTGACCTGCTCAAGGAAAAAGTCTTGCCTGCATTGGGTGCTGCCGAAGTGGCTGGCGACGCCAAAATCTGCAAAGTGTCCATCGTCGGCATTGGCATGCGCAGCCATGTGGGCGTGGCCAGCAAGATGTTCCGCAGCTTGAGCGAAGAGGGCATCAACATCCAGATGATTTCCACCTCTGAAATCAAGACCTCGGTCGTGATCGACGAAAAATACATGGAATTGGCTGTGCGTGCACTGCACAAAGCCTTCGATTTGGATCAAGCCTAAGTTATAATTTGACCCACTGGAAACGTGACCGAGTGGCCGAAGGTGCTCCCCTGCTAAGGGAGTATGGGGTGTAGAGCCTCATCGAGGGTTCGAATCCCTCCGTTTCCGCCAAGACCAAACCCTAAGTGATTCATTCACTTGGGGTTTTTTCTTTTGTGCTCCAGCCAAGTCACC
>JAGNWH010000152.1:0-2664 GCA_017986055.1 Limnohabitans sp.
GTGATCCGTGCCTTTTTTCGAACCCTGCGCATCGTGCTCGGCCCAGTCATGCTGCTCAAAGAGCGCCTGACCCAACCGGCTGGCATGCAACGCACAACCGCAGCGCAAGCCACGGTCGACCAGCAATGCCAAAGCCTGGCGCTGTACCAGTTCGGCACCTGCCCGTTTTGCATCAAGGTGCGACAGGAAATGCGCCGCTTGTCGCTGCCCATTGAAAAGCGCGATGCGCAGCACAACAGCGCCAACCGCGAACAGCTGCTGCAGGGCAGCGGTACGGCCCAAGTGCCCTGCCTGAGCATCACCGATGCCGACGGGCAGACGCGCTGGCTCAAAGACTCGGGCGCGATCGTGACTTACCTGCGCGAGCGCTTTGCGGCTCCCGCAGCCTGAAGCAGGCAACTGAGCTCGCATTCGCAACCGCGACCCGGTTGCTTTAGGTGATACCTCATCTCGTTGGGCTGGTGTACAAAACACCCTTCTTCTGGAGCGCCCGATGACCCCCCATTCCCCTTTGCCCCACGCCAAGCCTGCCGATGTGGGCCTGTGCCCTGACCGCACACAGCGTCTGATGGACGTGTTGCGCCGCGAAGTGGAAAGCGGCAGATTGCCAGGTGCGGTCGCCATGGTGGCCCGGCGCGGGCAGATCGCCCTGCTGGAGGCCGTGGGCCAGCAAGACCCCGCCACAGGCAAGCCCATGCAGACCGACAGCATCTTCCGCATCTATTCGATGACCAAGCCGGTGGTGTCCGTGGCGGTGATGATGTTGGTCGAGCGCGGCCAGTTGTTGTTGAGTGACCCGGTCAGCCGCTGGTTGCCTGAATACGCCACACAACAAGTAGCCACGGACCATGGGCTGGAGCCGGTGCGCAATCCGGCCACGGTGCAGGACCTGCTGCGCCACACAGCCGGACTGACCTACGAATTTCTGGGCACGTCGTCGGTGCAACAGCAGTACGGGCAAGTCAAGATCGCCTCGCGCGAACGCAGCAATGCCGAGTTTTCTCAAACGCTGGCGGCGCTGCCTCTGCAGTTTCAACCCGGCAGCGTGTGGGCCTACAGCCGCGCCACCGATGTGCTGGGGCGATTGGTCGAGGTGGTCAGCGGACAAGGCCTGGGCGCTTTCCTGCAAACCGAGATTTTTGGCCCATTGGGCATGGTGGACACCGGCTTTGCCGTACCGCCCGCGCAGCACCACCGCATTGCCGAGCCCTTTGCGCACGACCCCGACGGCGGCGTGCCGATGAAGGTACTTGAACCCCGCGAAGTGCCCGCCATGGAGGGCGGCGGCGGAGGCCTGATGTCCACCGCCATGGACTACGCCCGATTTTTGCAATGCCTGCGCAACCGGGGTGAGCTCAATGGCGTGCGCTTGCTCGGCGCCCACACGGTGGACTTCATGACCGCAGACCATTTGGGCGGCATCCCGGTCGACGGCACCTTGCTGCCACCGGGCCACGGCTTTGGTCTGGGCTTTGCCGTGCGCACGCATTTGGGCCTGTCGCCCGTGCCCGGTTCTGTTGGGCTGTATTACTGGGGCGGCATTGCGGGCACCACCTTCTTTGTCGACCCGGCACTTGACATGGTCGCGATGCTGATGATCCAGGCACCCAACCAGCGGGATTACTATCGCCCCCTGTTTCGCGACATGGTGTACGCGGCCTTGCTGTAAGAAACTCAAAAACACTGGAGACAAAACATGCCCCAAACCGGCCTCATGATGAACCGCCCTCTGCTCATTTCGGGCATCCTCGAACATGGCGCTGCGCAGTTTGGCGATCAAGAAATCGTCTCGCGCGAAACGCATGGCCCGTTGCACCGCTACACCTATGCCGATGCGGCCAAACGCGCCCGCCAGTTGGCCCATGCGCTGGCCCAGATGGGCCTGAAGGCGGGCAGCGCGGTCGGCTCGATTGCGTGGAACAACCACCGCCACCTGGAGGCCTATTACGCCGTCTCGGGCAGCGGCATGGTCATGCACACCTGCAACCCGCGCCTGCACCCGCAGCAGCTGATCTATGTGATCAACCACGCCGAAGACGAGGTGGTGTTGTTTGACGCCACCTTCGCGCCGCTGGTCAAAGGCATTGCCGCGCATTGCCCCCAAGTCCGTGCTTGGGTCTGCCTGGCCGATGCCGCCAACACGCCCACCATCGAAGGCGTGGCCCATGTGATGAACTACGAGGGCCTGATCACCGGCCAGCCCGACACCTTTGACTGGCCCGAGTTCAACGAAAACACCGGTGCGGCCCTGTGCTACACCTCGGGCACCACCGGCAACCCCAAAGGCGTGCTGTACACGCACCGCGCCATCGTCATGAACGCCACCACCGCGGGCTTGCCCGATGTGCTGGGCCTGTCCACACAAGAGACCATCTTGCCCGTGGTGCCCATGTTCCACATCAACGCCTGGTGCATCCCCTACGCCGCGCTGGTGGCGGGCACCAAGCTGGTCTTGCCCGGCCCCAAACTGGACGGCCCCAGTCTGTTTGAGTTGATGGACAGCGAACAAGTCACGATCAGTGCGGGCGTGCCCACCATCTGGATGGGCCTCATCCAACACGTCGAGCAAAACAACTTGCGCTTTGCCCACATGAAGCGCACCGCCGTGGGCGGCTCGGCCATGCCCATGGCGCTGATCGCCAAGTTCATGGACACCTATGGCGT
>JAGNWH010000089.1:0-8337 GCA_017986055.1 Limnohabitans sp.
ACGAAGAAACCTGCAAAGACATAAGCCAAATCAACCATGGACGCGACTGTAAGGGCTCTTTATGCCCAAACAAACGATTTTTTAGTTGGTTATATATGCCGGTTGCTTATAAGAAGTGCGGGCATGACAAACATCTGTCACCCCAGCCTGTCATACCAACCCTGCCCGTCATACCCGGCTTGACCGGGTATCCATCCAAACCGAAGGCATGGACCCCCGATCAGGTCGGGGGTGACAGGTCGGGGTGGGTATGGCGGGCCTGGGTGGGTATGACAGGCGACAGTTCAAGTCATTCATGACAGGTGTTTTGTGTGTCAACTCCGCGACAGGCCAAAAACTGGCTGGTACAGTCACGGTTTTGACCGTAGCCTGAGGACTCATTTTATGAACCGCCTTATTGCCACTGGCCTGCTGACAGCCGCCGCCGTGGTCCCTGTATTTGCCCAAAGCCCGATCAAGATCGGTGAGATCAACAGCTATTCCGCCATTCCCCAATTCACCCAGCCTTACAAACAAGGCTGGCAGTTGGCGGTCGAAGAGGTCAATGCCCAGGGCGGTTTGCTGGGCCGCAAGGTCGAAGTCATTGCCCGAGACGACGCGGGCAAGCCTGAAGAGGCGTTGCGCCACGCCATCGAGCTGACGTCCAAAGAAAAGGTCGATGTGCTGGCCGGGGGCTTTTTGTCCAACATCGGCTTGGCACTGGCAGACCATGCCCACAAAAACAAGCGTCTGTTTGTGGCGAGCGAGCCATTGACCGATGCCATCGTCTGGGACAAAGGCAACCGCTACACCTTCCGCCTGCGCCCCAGCACCTATATGCAGGCGGCCATGTTGGTTGAAGAGGCGGCCAAGTTGCCCGCCAAGCGCTGGGCCACGATCGCGCCCAACTACGAATACGGTCAAAGCGCCGTCGCCAGTTTCAAGGAACTGCTCAAGGCCAAGCGCCCCGATGTGGAGTTTGTCAGTGAGCAGTGGCCAGCCCAAGGCAAGATCGACGCGGGCAGCACGCTCACGGCCACCATGGCCAGCAAGCCCGACGCCATTTTCAACGTGACCTTTGGGGCCGATTTGGCCAAGCTGGTGCGCGAAGGCAATCAGCGCAATGTCTTTCCCAAGACGCCAGTCGTCTCGCTCCTGTCGGGCGAGCCCGAGTACCTGGAAGTGCTGAAAGACGAAACCCCCAAGGGCTGGATCGTGACGGGCTACCCCTGGGACCAGCTCGACAACAAAGAGCACGCCAGTTTTGCGGCCAACTATTACAAAAAGTTCAATGAGAACCCCAAGGTCGGCTCGGTGGTGGGCTATGCCACCATGCAGGCGATTTTTGCGGGCATCAAAAAAGCCAATTCGACCGACAACGAGAAGCTGGTCATCGCCATGCGCGGCCTCAAATTCAGCACGCCTTTTGGCCCGGCCGAGTTCCGCGCGATTGACCAACAGTCCACCATGGGCGCTTATGTGGGCAAGCTTGACCAGCGCGGTGGCAAAGGCACCATGGTGCAGTGGCGCTATGCCGACGGCAAGGCTTACCAGCCCACCGACGCGTATGTGAAGTCGCGCCGCCCGGCCGAGGCGATGAAATAAACGGGCCGCTCACAGCGGCTCAAGCGCTGGCCAAACCCCATTGTTGGGCACTGCTGCCTTCCCAGAAATCGGCAAAAGGACTGGGCAGGGGGGGCTTGCTGCCTTGGGGTGACAGCAACTGGTCCGGTGCCAAGGTGTCCACCATGCTGGCCAAGCTGCGTGCTTGGCCTTGACCGTTGCGCACCATCAGGTGCTGAGGGCTGATCTCGCTGGGGCTTTGGAGTCCGGCGGCGCCCAGCAAGTCGGCCAAAGCGTGCATGGTGTTGGCATGAAAGTAAAACACCCGCTCGGCTTTGTCGGTGACCACAATCGCGCGCTGGCGCACCGGGTCTTGCGTGGCCACGCCGGTGGGGCAGTGGTCGGTGTGGCAACTGCGTGACTGGATGCAACCGAGCGCAAACATGAAGCCACGGCCCGCGTTGCACCAATCGGCCCCCAGGGCCAGGCAACGCGCCATGTCAAACGCAGAGATCACCTTGCCCGAGGCCCCGATCTTGATGCGGTCACGCAAACCGGCCCCGACCAAACTGTTGTGCACCAAACGCAGACCGTCGCGCAAAGGCATGCCCACATGGTCCGCAAATTCGATGGGCGCAGCGCCCGTGCCGCCTTCGCCCCCGTCCACCACCACAAAGTCGGGTGTTTGCTGGGTCTGAACCATCGCTTTGACCAGAGAAAACCATTCAGCCGGGTGGCCCACGCACAACTTGATGCCCACCGGTTTGCCGCCCGACAACTGGCGCAATTGCGTCACAAACGCCAACAACTCCAGCGGGCTGGCAAAGGCCGAGTGCCGAGCCGGAGAGACGCAGTCTTGGCCCATGGGCACGCCCCGGGCTTCGGCGATTTCGGCGCTGACCTTGGCCTTGGGCAACACGCCACCGTGGCCGGGCTTGGCCCCTTGTGAGAGTTTCACCTCGATCATCTTGACCTGAGGCGACTTCGCCTGCAGCGAAAAGCGCTCGGGGTCAAAGCGGCCATCGGCTGTGCGACAACCAAAATAGCCCGAGGCAATTTGCCAAATCAGGTCGCCCCCATGCTGGCGGTGGTGCACCGAGATGCTGCCTTCACCGGTGTCGTGCGCAAATTGGCCCATAGCCGCCCCCCGGTTGAGCGCCTGGATGGCATTGGGTGACAGCGCCCCAAAGCTCATGCCCGAAATATTGAGCAGTGACAAGGCATAGGGCTGTGTGCACTGCGCTGCGCCCACCTGGATGCGAAACGAGGCCGGGTCGGGTTGCACGGGCAGCAAAGAGTGTGCAAGCCATTCCGTGTCTGTGCTGTACATGTCCTTGACGCTGCCAAAACCGCGTTTGTCGTTTTGCATTTTGGAGCGGGCATAAACCATGGCCCGCTGGTTGCGCGAAAACGGCAGTTTTTCCTCGTCATCCTCTAAAAAGTATTGGCGCAATTCGGGGCGAATGTATTCGAGCCCATAACGCAGTCGGCCAGTCAAGGGGTAGTTGCGGCGCACCGCCTGTTTGGTTTGGGTGAAGTCGATCCAGCCCAGCACAAAGAGCACCGCCAAGCAGGCGCTGGCCCACGCCGAAACTGGCCAGGCCACGATGGCTGCAGGTGCTGTGACCAGCCAGGGCAGATAGCGGGAGAAAGACTGACGGGCCATGAACTGCACTCCCAAAAACACCCATCGTAGATGGTGTTGGTGATTTTGGTGGATTTTTATGCGCGAATGTAGCGTTCTGCTGCCAGATGTTTGGCCAGTGACGGGGCCAAAGGCAAGGGCGTTTTGCACAGCCACGCGGCGGTGAGTTCACCGCACAACACGGCCAGGCTGATGCCGCGTGCGCCCATGCCCGTGCAGAGCCACAGGCCCGGCAGACGTTGGCTGTCGATGGGCCCCACGGCAGGCAGGCGGTTGGGCAGGGTGCAGCGCAAGCCGGCCCAGCCATGGATGTGGGCCGGGCCAAACTGCTGCTGCATGGCCGCACCCAAGTCGGGCAGCAGGGTGGCCAGGCGCAATTGGTTGGCGGCGTGGTCTTCTTCGCGCACGGGCGCTTGTTCGCAGTTGCGCTCAAAAGTAGAGCCGATGAACCAGCCCGACTGGCCGTCTGGCGTGGGCACACCGCTGATAAAACTGCCGTGCCCGTTGACCGGAAAGGGCGGCAGCAGCTGGCGCTGGGCGTCGTTCAAATCGTGCATATGGCCAAAACTGACTTGCCCACGCAAAGGGTTCAAGGGCACTGCAAAACCGGGCAGGGGTTGCAGCAAAGCCAGGCTGTCAAAGGCGCTGGCCACCACCAGCAAGGGGGCTTGGCCCAAGGTCTGGCCTTGGGCATCGGTCACGGTCCACAGGTTGTCGCGCCGTTCAATGGTTTGGGCTTTGTGCTGCCAAAGGACCTGCACACCCGGTGTTTGCAGTTGCGCCGCCACCAGTTGGCGGGGCCTGATCCAGCCCGCTTGTTCATGCCAGAGCGCAGGCGTTCCGAGGGGCAGACCCGCTGCCGCGACTTGTTCAGCGCTGGCCTGCGTGCTGCCTTCGTGGGTGCTTTCAGGGGTGCTGTCTTGGGTGTTGTGGTGATCGAGTTTGGCGGTGGGCAGCCTGCGTTTGCCTGCCAGGTTGTGTTCCAAAACGCCTGTCGGGGCCCAGTCTGTGCCGCGTTGCAGCAGCGTTTGTGCACGTTGCAGCGTGGCCTGAACCCCCGCCCGCGTGATGCGCGAGAGCACGTTGTCGTCGGGCGAGACATGGGGGGCGGCCAAACCCGCAGGCAGACCCGATGCGCCAGCGCCAATCCCTTTTGCCTGGTCGATCACTGTGACCGCCCAGCCGCGCAAGGCCAAGCTGTGTGCCACGGCCGAACCTGACAGGCCTGCACCGATCACCAGGGCTTGGCGCGGCTCGAGCCCGGCAGGGGTGGAGCCGGGATGCAAAAGGGGTGGAATCAAACTCAGCTGGCAGAAGGCGGCACGTAGCCTTGGGCGGCGTCAGCGCCGGAGCCAAAGAAGTGGTTTTCCATCTGGCGGGCCAGGTATTGGCGGGCACGCAAATCGGCCAGGTTCAAGCGGTTTTCATTGACCAGCATGGTCTGGTGCTTGAGCCAGTCGGCCCAGGCTTGCTTGCTCACACTTTCCCAAATGCGCTTGCCCAAATCGCCGGGGTAGGGCGGAAAGTCCAGGCCTTCTGCTTCGGTGCCGAGTTTGATGCATTGAACGGTGCGTGCCATGGTGTCTTTCAGCCTTGATCTGTCTTAAGAAGCACTGGTTATACGGATATAAAATTTCAGTATTTCCAGTTTGAAGCGGTTCACATGAAAATACGGGCTGTTTTGCGACAGAGACGATTTTCTTGTGGTCTTTGAGGCCGCAACTGTAGCAAGCTTTCTGTATCCCCTCAGTGGCGACGGGGCTCATGTCCCTGCCAAAACACCTAAAAATCAAATGAGTGCTTTTCTTGAAGAACGCGTTTTGAGCGTTCACCACTGGACTGACCGTCTGTTCAGCTTCACCACCACACGCGATCAGGCCCTGCGTTTTTCAAACGGGCACTTCACCATGATCGGTTTGCGCGGCGACAACGGCAAACCACTGTTGCGTGCTTATTCGATTGCCAGTGCCAATTACGAAGAGCACCTGGAGTTTTTGAGCATCAAGGTGCCCGACGGTCCGCTGACCTCCAAGTTGCAACACATCCAGGTGGGCGACACCATTGTGGTCGGCCGCAAGCCCACAGGCACCTTGCTGTGCGACTACCTCTTGCCCGGCAAAAACCTGTACCTCATGTCCACCGGCACGGGTCTGGCGCCGTTCATGAGCATCATCCGCGACCCCGAAACCTATGAGCGTTTTGAGAAGGTCATCCTGGTGCACGGCGTCCGGCAAGTGAATGAATTGGCGTACCACGACTACATCACACAAGAACTCCCGGCCAACGAGTTTCTGGGCGAGATGGTCAGCAAGCAACTGCTTTACTACCCCACCGTGACCCGCGAGCCCTACAAAAACCAGGGCCGCCTGACCGATTTGATCGAAAACGGCAAGCTGTTCTCTGACTTGGGTTTGTCCAAGCTCGACCCCGAAACCGATCGTGTGATGATCTGCGGCAGCCCCGGCATGCTCAAAGACCTCAAGCGCATTTGCGAAGAGCACGGCCTGAAAGAAGGCAATACCAGCACCCCCGGCGCGTTCGTCATCGAGCGCGCATTTGCCGAATCCTGACCATGAACCTGAACTCACTGACCCCCTCGCGCCTGCTGGTCCTGATCGCTTTGTCGGGCACCGGCATGTTGGTCTTTGGGCTCTATTTGCAGCATGTGGTGGGCCTGAACCCTTGCCCCATGTGCATCGTGCAGCGCTATGCGCTGATTGGCGTGGTGGTGTTCGGCGCGATGGGTTGGCGCCTGCGTGGCTGGGGGCTGACAGTGGCGGCTTTGTTGCTGGCGATGACGGCCGGCTTTGGTGGCTTTACGGCAGCACGCCAAAGCTGGCTGCAGTGGTACCCGCCTGAAGTCGTCACCTGTGGGCGCGACTTTTACGGCATGGTCGAAAACTTCCCCATCAACCGCGCCATCCCCATGATCTTCAAAGGCAGCGGCGACTGCACCAAGGTCGACTGGACCTTTTTGGGTGGCTCCATTGCCAACTGGTCGTTCGTGGCGTTTGTGGTGTTTGCGCTGGCGGGCTTGCTGATCGCACTCAAGTCACGTAAGTGAGTGGCATTGCCGTGGTGAACTTGAGTTCTTCCATGGCGAAACTGGAGCTGACGTCGGACAAGGGCACCTGCTGAATCAGCTGTTTGTAAACCAGGTCGTAAGCGGCAATGTCGGGCACCACCACCTTGAGCAGGTAGTCCACATCCCCGCTCATGCGGTAAACCTCGACGATTTCCCCAATGCCCTGCACTGCAGCGCGAAACCTCTCCAGCCAAGGCACGTCATGGTCGCGGGTGCGAATGGCCACGAACACCGTCACGCCCAAGTTCACCTTTTGCCTGTCCACCAAGGCCACCTGTCGGGCCAGAATGCCCAACTCCTTGAGCCGCTGAACGCGCCGCCAGCATGGCGTCGGTGTCAGGTGCACGGCGGCCGCCAGTTCGTTGATGGGCCAGTCGCTTTGGGTTTGCAACAATTCCAGAATCTTGCGATCTATGGCATCCAGTTTCTTCTTCATGGCTGTATTGTAGAAAAATATGCCTCGAAACAAGCATTTGATGCATCACATTGCAATTTCATGCTTCAAATTTGGTGGCAAACTTCTGTCATCAATCCGCAGAGTCGCACAACATGAAAAAAATCGGTCTGATCGGTGGCATGAGCTGGGAGTCCACGGCCCTTTACTACCAAAACATCAATCGCGAAGTGGCGCGGCGTCTAGGTGGTTTGCGCTCGGCGCGGGTGCACCTCGTCAGCCTGGACTTTCAGGAAATCGCCGATCTGCAAAAGCAGGGCGACTGGCTCCGCATGACAGAAATCTTGCAAACGGCCGCCCGCCAATTGGAAAGCAGCGGGGCAGAAGTCTTGCTGATCTGCACCAACACCATGCACCGCATCGCGCCTGAGGTTCAATCGGTGACCCCGCTGCCCTTGCTGCACATTGCCGACGCCACGGCCGACGCGGTTCTTGCTGCCGGACTGCACAAGGTCGGTTTGCTGGGCACCCGATTCACCATGGAACAAGCTTTCATGCGCGACCATCTGGCCGCACGCGGGATCGCGTGTCTGGTGCCCGATGAAGCAGGCCGGGCCGAGGTGCACCGGATCATTTTTGAAGAGCTGTGTCGAAGTGTGGTGCTGGAAAGTTCACGTCAAAAATTGATCGCGCTGGTGCAGCAGCTGGTCGCACAGGGCGCGCAAGGGGTCATTTTGGGATGCACCGAATTGACCATGATCCTGCAGCCCGATGATGCTGGCGTGCCCAGCTTTGACACCACCGCGCTGCACGCCATGGCGGCAGTTGATTTTTCTTTGTCCTGAGACTCACCATGTGCCAATTGATGGGCATGAGCTGCAACAACCAGGCAGCCACTACTTTTTCTTTCACCGGGTTTTCGGCACGCGGAGGCCTGACATCGGACCACGTAGACGGCTGGGGCATTGCTTTTTATGACGGCAAAGGCTGTCGCGTGTTTCAGGACGACATGCCCGCCAGCGCATCGCCACTGGCCGATTACGTGCGAGAGCACCCCATCAAATCCAAGGTGGTGGTGGCGCATGTGCGCAAAGCGACGCAGGGCGATGTGCAGTCGGCCAACTGCCACCCGTTTCAACGCGAATGGTTGGGGCGTACTTGGGTGTTTGCACACAACGGTGACTTGCGCAATTTCGAGGTGCCAGTGGGATGTCAGGACACCCCCGTGGGCACGACCGACAGCGAGCGGGCCTTTTGCACCCTCATGAGCCGTTTGCGCAATCACTTCAAGGACCGGCAAGAGTCACCCGAATGGCCCGAACTGGCACCGATCTTGGCCAACATCAGCGCTGAGTTGGCTGGGTACGGCAACTTCAACATGTTGCTCAGCGATGGGCATGCCGTGTTTGCGCATTGCTCCACGCATTTGCACCAATTGACCCGGTGCCATCCTTTTCCCCATGCGCGTTTGGTCGACCGTGAAATGAGCCTGGACCTGGGGCCACTCAATGCCGAAGGCGACGTCATGACCTTGCTGGCCACCGAGCCCCTGACGTTGAACGAGCCCTGGCAGGCCCTGCAGACAGGCGAGTTCCGCGTTTATGTGGACGGCCGTGAGGCCTGGCGCGAAGTGAACCCCCAAACCCGAGCCTTCGCCGCAGCCGTGCCCGA
>JAGNWH010000090.1:0-8314 GCA_017986055.1 Limnohabitans sp.
GTGCCGTGCGTGCGGGGTGCTCAGGCGGCACACAAAGGGCGACACCAACCCAAAGGACATAGCCCCAATCAGACCGGGCTGGCAGCCTCGGGCTTCATCCAGACCATGCAGCGCTCAACGTCCAGCCCTGGCACAGCCAATGGTTCCACGTGAAACACTTTCACATCAGAGGGCAATGCCTTGATTTCATCCTGCGGATGCTTGCCCTTCATGGCCATCCAGACACCGCCCTCCGCCAAAGCCGAACGTGACCAGCTTACAAAGTCTGGCAGCGATGCAAACGCGCGGGAGCAAATCACCTGATATGGATCGGTCAAAGACTCGACCCGTGCATGAATGCCACGCAAATTGGGCAACTTCAGGCTCACCGCCACCTGCTGCACAAATGCGGCTTTCTTGGCAACAGTGTCTACGCAAGTGACATTCAGCTCAGGCATGCAAATGGCCAACACCACGCCAGGCAAGCCGCCACCCGAACCGACATCCAACACCCGAATGGCTTGACCTTGGGTATGCCGAGCCAAGGGTGCCACCGCCGTCAAGCTGTCCAGCAGGTGGTGCGAGAGCATGTCTGCCGGGTCGCGCAACGCCGTCAGGTTGTAGACCTTGTTCCATTTCTGGATCAAGGCCACATAGTCCAGCAAAAGCTTTTGCCGATCATCAGACAAGTTCAGGCCCAAGGCCTGGATGCCGGCGCTCAGGCCGGAGGCCAAATTCACACTCATGCGGATTGACCTTCTTCAGTCGGCTGCATGAAACCCTTGAACCCGCCCTTTTTCAGGTGGATCAACAGCAAGGACACGCTGGCGGGCGTGATGCCCGAAATGCGCGAAGCCTGACCAAGGGTTTCAGGTCGGTGCTTGGCCAGCTTTTGCCGGGCTTCGATCGACAAAGCCGAGACCTGCATGTAGTCCAGGCTTTCGGGCAAGCGCAAGTGTTCGTAAAACGCAGCCCGTTCAACCTCACCCTTTTGGCGGTCGATGTAGCCAGAATACTTGGCGGCAATCTCGACTTGCTCAATGACCGTGGCACTCAGCTCACCCAATGTTTCACGTGAAACATCAGGGCTGGCCATGCGCCCCTCGTCCAAAGACATTAGCGCCTGGTAAGACACATTGGGTCGGCGCAACAAATCAAACAGGTTGTGTTCGTGTTCAATGGCTTTGCCAAGTACACGCACCGATTCTTCGGCTGGCAAATTGCGCGGGTTCACCCACACGGACTTGAGACGCTCTGTTTCACGTGAAACAGCGTCGCGCTTGCGGCTAAAAGCATCCCAACGCGCATCGTCGACCAAGCCCATCTGGCGGCCCACTTCAGTCAATCGGGCGTCGGCATTGTCTTCGCGCAGTTGCAAGCGGAACTCGGCCCGGCTGGTGAACATGCGGTAAGGCTCGGTCACGCCCTGGGTCACCAGGTCATCCACCAACACCCCCAGATAGGCTTGGTCACGCGCAGGCGTCCAAGAGGCCTCGCCACGGCATTGCAGCGCGGCGTTGATGCCAGCAAACAAGCCTTGCGCGGCGGCCTCTTCGTAGCCGGTGGTGCCATTGATCTGGCCGGCAAAAAACAGGCCGTTGATCTGGCGTGTTTCAAAGCTGTTTTTCAAGGCTCGCGGGTCAAAATAGTCGTACTCGATGGCGTAGCCTGGACGCAAGATATGGCAGTTTTCAAGGCCCTTCATCGAGCGCACCAGGTCGTACTGAATGTCAAACGGCAGGCTGGTCGAGATGCCGTTGGGGTAGTACTCGTTCGTCGTCAGGCCTTCGGGCTCCAAAAAAATCTGGTGGCTGTCTTTGTCGGCGAAGCGGTTGATCTTGTCTTCCACGCTGGGGCAATAACGTGGGCCCACGCCCTCGATCTTGCCGGTGAACATGGGGCTGCGGTCAAAGCCGGAGCGGATGATCTCGTGCGTGCGCTCGTTGGTGTGGGTGATCCAGCACGGCATTTGCTGCGGGTGCATCTCGGTCCGGCCCATGAAACTGAACACCGGCACGCCATCGGTTTCGTTCATGCCACCGGGCATGCCGTCGCCGGGTTGCTCGGTGCACTGGCTGAAGTCGATGGTGCGGCCGTCCAGGCGCGGCGGCGTGCCGGTCTTCAGACGCCCTTGCGGCAACTTGAGCTCTTTCAACCGGGCTGACAGGCTGACAGCGGGTGGATCACCTGCCCTGCCCGCCGCGTAGTTTTGCAGACCCACATGAATCTTGCCGTCCAAAAAGGTGCCAGCGGTCAGCACCACGGTGCGCGAACGGAAACGGATGCCCACCTGCGTGACCGCCCCCACCACCCGGTCACCCTCCACCATCAGGTCGTCCACTGCCTGCTGAAACAACCACAAATTGGGCTGGTTTTCCAGCATGCGGCGGATGGCGGCTTTGTACAAAATGCGGTCGGCCTGCGCCCGCGTGGCCCGCACAGCCGGCCCCTTGGAACTGTTGAGGATGCGGAACTGGATGCCGCCTTCGTCGGTGGCCAGCGCCATGGCACCGCCCAATGCGTCCACCTCTTTGACCAAATGGCCCTTGCCAATGCCACCAATCGAGGGGTTGCAGCTCATCTGCCCCAGCGTTTCGATGTTGTGGCTGAGCAAGAGCGTTTTGCAGCCCATGCGTGCTGAAGCCAGTGCGGCTTCTGTTCCGGCATGGCCGCCGCCGACCACGATCACATCGAATTCTTGAGGGTAAAGCATGAAAAGTCCGCCTTGAATGAAGGCCCAAAATAGGCGCTGCCTGCGCCGTGAACCGCCCTGCCACGGGGTTGGCTGAAGCTGCTTATTTTACAGGCAGGGGGTCCGCCCCGTGCTTATTGCGGACAAGGCTGTAGCAAGCAAGCGCACCCGTTGACCACGCACACCAATTTATGCAAAAAACGCATAGCCCAAGAGCCAAGCGGCCTTGGACGGCAGCGCATGCCCGCTCTACCATCAGCAGCACTGACAACCCGTCAGGTTCAAGAAAGGCGACGAAACATGTCCAATTCACCCGCAGGCAGCCAAGCCACAAGCGCCCATGCCTTGCCCTCCTATTTGAACCCTGAGCATCTCGGCCCTTGGGGCATTTACCTGCAACAAGTCGACCGCGTCACGCCGTATCTGGGTTCATTGTCGCGCTGGGTCGAGACGCTCAAGCGACCCAAACGCGCCTTGATCGTCGACGTGCCGATCGAGCTGGACAACGGCACCATGGCCCACTTTGAGGGCTACCGCGTGCAACACAACACCAGCCGAGGACCCGGCAAAGGGGGTGTGCGTTTTCACCAAGACGTCACGCTGTCCGAAGTCATGGCCTTGTCGGCCTGGATGTCGGTGAAAAACGCTGCCGTCAACCTGCCTTTTGGCGGTGCCAAAGGCGGCATCAGGGTCGACCCCAAGACACTTTCGCGCGGTGAACTGGAACGCCTGACACGCCGCTACACCAGCGAAATCGGCATCATCATCGGCCCAACCAAAGACATTCCGGCCCCTGACGTGAACACCAACGAGCAAATCATGGCCTGGATGATGGACACCTATTCCATGAACGAAGGCGCCACCGCCTCGGGCGTGGTCACGGGCAAACCGATTGCCTTGGGCGGTTCATTGGGCCGACGCGAAGCCACTGGGCGCGGCGTGTTCACCGTGGGCCAAGAGGCCGCGCAGCACATTGGCCTGGACGTCTCAAAAGCCAAAATCGCCGTGCAAGGCTTTGGCAATGTGGGCGGCATCGCAGCCAAGCTGTTTGCGCAGGCTGGGGCCACGGTGGTCGCGGTGCAAGACCATGGCGGCACAGTCTACAAAGCCGCCGGACTGGATGTGCCAGCCCTGCTGCGCCACGTCAGCGAACACGGCAGCGTCAAGGGCTTTACGCCCGCAGAGACCCTGCCCGACGCGCAGTTCTGGGGCGTGGATTGCGACATCCTAATTCCCGCTGCGCTGGAGCAGCAAATCACCGCCGCCAACGCCCAGCAAATCAAAGCCCGCATGGTGATCGAAGGGGCCAATGGACCGACCACGCCCGAGGCCGATGACATCCTGCACGAGCGGGGTATTCTGGTCGTGCCCGACGTGATCGCCAATGCCGGGGGCGTGACGGTCAGTTATTTTGAGTGGGTGCAGGATTTCTCCAGCTTCTTCTGGAGCGAAGACGACATCAACACCCGCTTGGTGCGCATCATGCGCGAGGCCTTTGCCGCCATCTGGCAAGTGGCAGACGAGCACAAAATCAGTCTGCGCACGGCCACGTTCATTGTGGCTTGCTCACGCATTTTGCATGCGCGTGAATTGCGCGGCCTCTACCCCTGAAGCGGCCAGACGCGGGTGGGTTTGGGCTTCACCCAATACACCCAACCCCGCCCAAGCTCGCTCAAGGCTGCAAAGGCAGCGCCCCTGCGGCCTTGACCTCACCCAGCGAAAAACTGGTGTGCAGGTCTTTCACATTGGGCAAATTCAACAGCACATCACGGGCAAACACGCTGAAAGCATTGAGGTCACGGCACACCACCTGCAACTCAAACGTGCCAGTGCCGCTGATGTAGTGGCAAGAAATCACTTCCGGGATCTTGAGGATCGCTTCTTCCAACTGGCGCGTCACATCGCCCCGGTTGCGTTCCGCATCCAGACGCACAAAGGCAAACACGTCTAGCCCCACCTTTTGACGGTCGATTTCAGCGCGGTAACCTTTGATGACACCCGAGTCCTCCAAGGCCCGCACGCGCCGCCAGCAAGGTGCTGCCGACAAGCCCACACGTTGCGCCAACTCGGCGTTGGTCAATCGCCCATTGCGCTGCAGTTCATTCAATATGGCCCAGTCGAATTTATCCATTGTTTCCAAAACAACCCTCTTTAAGCAATATTCTTTCAAATCATAGGGCAAATCCTGTCACCGAAAGCAAGCACCTGTCCGCTGCACCGTCCTACACTGTGCATTCAATTTCAGCCGCAGGACAGACCATGAACGCCCCCTTGCCAGAATCGATTCGCCAGGCTTTAGAAACGGTGACCTTGGACGACAAATACAGCCTCGATGTGGGCCGTGCCTTCATGAGCGGCGTGCAAGCCTTGGTCAAACTGCCCATGCTGCAACGCCAGCGCGATGCCCTGCAGGGCAAGAACACAGCGGGCTTCATCAGCGGTTACCGGGGCTCGCCATTGGGCAGCTACGACCAATCCTTGTGGAAAGCCAAAGACCACCTGAAGGCACAAAACATCGTCTTCCAGCCCGGCGTCAACGAAGAACTGGCCGCCACCGCCTTGTGGGGCACGCAGCAGCTGGGCTTTGCGCCCGCTGGCACCAATAAGTTTGACGGCGTTTTTGGCATCTGGTACGGCAAAGGCCCTGGCGTGGACCGCTGCTCCGATGTGTTCAAGCACGCCAACATGGCCGGCACCACGCCCTGGGGCGGCGTGCTGGCCGTGGCTGGTGACGACCATGTGGCCAAAAGCTCGACGGCCGCGCACCAGAGCGACCACATCTTCAAGGCCTGTGGCCTACCGGTGTTCTTTCCGGCCAATGTGCAAGACATCCTGGACCAAGGCTTGCACGCCATCGCCATGAGCCGTTTTGCCGGCATATGGTCGGGCATGAAAACCATCCAGGAGATTGTCGAATCCAGCGCCACCGCGCACATCGACCCCGAGCGCGTGCAAATTGTTTTGCCCGAATTCGTGATGCCACCTGGTGGCGTACACATCCGCTGGCCCGACACCGCGCTGGAACAAGAAGCGCGTTTGTTCGATTACAAATGGTATGCGGCGCTGGCCTATATCCGGGCCAACAAACTCAACCACAACGTGATCGAAGGGCCGAATGACCGATTCGGCCTGATCGCCAGCGGCAAGGCCTACAACGACACACGCCAAGCCTTGATCGATTTAGGGCTAGATGACAACCGTTGCCGACAATTGGGCATCCGTTTGCACAAAGTGGCGGTGGTCTGGCCGCTGGAAGCGCAAGCAACGCGCGAGTTTGCCACGGGTCTGCGCGAAATTCTGGTGGTCGAGGAAAAACGCCAGATCATCGAATACCAGCTCAAGGAAGAGCTCTACAACTGGCGTGACGATGTACGACCCAACATCCTGGGTAAGTTCGACGAAGCCGACGGCGATGTGTCGGGTGGTGAATGGTCCATCCCCAACCCCACTGAGCGCACCTTGCTGCGCGCCAACGCCGATTTGACGCCCGCCATCATTGCGCGGGCGATTGCCAAGCGCCTGAAGAAACTGGGGGTTGATGCAGATACCGCCGCTCAGATCGACGCCCACCTGGCCGTGCTCGATGGCAAGGAAAAGGCCATGCAGACATTGACGCTGGGGGCAGCGGCAGACCGACAGCCTTGGTTCTGCTCGGGCTGCCCACACAACACCTCCACCAAGGTGCCTGAAGGCTCGCGTGCCATGGCGGGCATTGGCTGCCACTTCATGAGCATCTGGATGGACCGCAGCACCATCGGCTTCACCCAAATGGGCGGCGAGGGCGTGCCCTGGACAGGTCAACAACCGTTCAGCCACGAGCAGCACGTCTTTGCCAACCTGGGTGACGGCACCTACTTTCACAGCGGCATTTTGGCAATCCGCCAAAGCATTGCGGCGGGCGTCAACATCACCTACAAGGTTTTGTACAACGACGCAGTGGCCATGACCGGTGGCCAGCAAGTGGGCGAGCGCCCTGAAGGCCACAGCGTGGTGCAAATCGCCATGAGCATGCGGGCCGAAGGCGCACAACGCATCGACGTGGTGACCGATGAGCCCGAAAAATACGATGGCGTGGCTTTGGCCGAAGGGGTGCGCGTGTTCCACCGCGACGAACTGGACCGCATCCAGCGCGAAATGCGTGAGATCAAGGGCACGACGGTCATCATTTACGACCAAACCTGCGCCACCGAAAAACGCCGCCGCCGCAAGCGCGGCACCATGGTCGACCCTGCTGTGCGCGTGATGATCAACGAAGAGGTGTGCGAAGGCTGTGGCGACTGCGGCGTGCAATCCAATTGCTTGTCGGTCGAACCTCTCGAAACCGAGCTGGGTCGCAAACGCACCATCAACCAAAGCACGTGCAACAAAGACACCAGCTGCCTCAAAGGCTTTTGCCCCAGTTTTGTCACGGTCGAAGGCGGCACCTTCAAGAAAAAGTCATCGTCCAGCACCGCCGCATGGCGTCCCGATAATCTGGGCGCATTGCCGGAGCCTGAACTGCCCGTCATCACACAGCCTTGGGGCATGGTGGTGGCGGGTGTCGGCGGGACAGGCGTGATCACCATTGGCCAATTGCTGGGCATGGCCGCGCACATGGAAGGCAAAGGCATCGTCACGCAAGACTCGGCTGGGTTGGCGCAAAAAGGCGGAGCCACCTGGAGCCACGTCCTGGTGGCCAATACACAAGACGAGATCCGCACCACCCGCGTCAGCATGGCCGCCGCTGACCTGATCATGGGCTGCGACCCCATCGTCAGCGCCTCCAAGGAAACCACCCTGCGCATGCGCGCTGGCCGCACCCGTGTGGCACTGAACAGCAACAGCACCCCCACAGCCGCGTTCGTGAAGAACGGCAATTGGCAAAACCCCGCCGAACAATGCGTGGCCGAGATCACCGCGCAAGTGGGTGTTGAAGGCGTGGGGAGTTTTGACGCTGATTCTTTGGCCAAACAACTGATGGGCGACACCATTTACGTCAATCCCATGATCTTGGGTTACGCCTGGCAAAAGGGCTGGGTGCCTTTGCGGCACGAATCGCTGGTGCGGGCGATCGAGCTCAATGATGTGCAGGTGAAAAACAACCTGGCTGCTTTTGAATGGGGTCGACATGCCGCTCACCAGTTGGATGCGCTGATGCAGATGATCCAGCCCGTGCAAGTGATGCAGTTCAAAAAACGCGAAACACTCGAAAGCCTGATCGCAGACCGCGTCACACGTTTGACCGATTACCAAAACGCGGCCTACGCGACTCGGTATCAGGTGTTTGTGCAACGTATCCAAGAGGCTGAAGCCCCCTTGGGCAAAACCATCTTGACGACCACTGTGGCACGCCATCTGTACAAATTGATGGCCTACAAGGACGAGTACGAAGTGGCCCGTTTGCACACCCAATCGGCTTTTTTAGACCGCATCGCCAACAGCTTTGAAGGGGACTTCAAAGTGCATTACCACCTGGCCCCGCCCCTTTTGGCCAAACGCAACAACAAAGGCGAACTGCTCAAGCAAAAATTCGGTCCCGCCGTGCTCACGGTCTTCAAACTTTTAGCCCAATTGAAAGGCTTGCGTGGAACCGCATTCGATGTATTCGGTCGCACCCAAGAGCGCAGGACAGAACAAGCCTTGATCGGTGAATACATGCAACAC
>JAGNWH010000091.1:0-8274 GCA_017986055.1 Limnohabitans sp.
GGGGCGGCTGCTGCGGGCCAGGTGCTGGCGCAGTTCGGCGATAGAGCGGGCGATGAGCATGGATGAAGTCGTGGTGGGTCGTTGGCTGTAGCGCTGCTATGAACTTGCTGCGTCGCCCGCATCGTTCGGGCAAAAGCGTTGGCCTGTGGGCAAGATCAGTGAGGGGTTCCGGGCTCAGTTGGGCGTGTAAGCCAGCCGCACATAAATGGGCGCAAAGGCCTCGGCTTGGGTGATCTCGATCAGGGTTTCCTTGGCCAGTTCAAGCAGGGCGATGAAGGTCACCACCAGTACGGGCGTGCCCAAGGTGGGGTCGAACAGGTGCTCAAACTCCACAAATTTGCGGCCTTGCAGGTGCTTGAGCACGATGGTCATGTGCTCGCGCACACTCAGTTCTTCGCGGCTGATCTTGTGGTGCTGGACCAGATTGGCGCGTTTCAAAATGTCGCGCCAGGCCGCTTGCAGTTCGTCCATGCTGACGTCCGGGAAGCGCGGTTGCAGACTTTGCTCAATGTAGACCTGGGTCTGCAAAAAATCGCGACCGTATTGAGGGATCACGTTCAGCTGCATGGAGGCGAGCTTCATCTGCTCGTATTCGAGCAGACGGCGCACCAGTTCGGCTCGTGGGTCTTCGGCTTCTTCGCCTTCGGCCACCTTTTTGGGCGGCAGAAGCATGCGCGATTTGATCTCGATCAGCATGGCCGCCATCAGCAGGTATTCGGCCGCCAGCTCCAGATTGCGCTGCCGGATTTCTTCAACATAGGTCAGGTATTGGCGCGTGACGCCAGCCATCGGAATGTCGAGGATGTTGAAGTTCTGTTTTCGAATCAAATAGAGCAGCAAATCCAGAGGCCCTTCGAAAGCCTCCAGAAACACCTCCAGCGCATCCGGCGGGATGTACAGGTCGGTGGGCATCGAAAACAGCGGTTCGCCGTACAAACGGGCCACAGCCACATGGTCAACCACCAGCGGCATGGACGCAGGTGCGTCTTGCAGCGGCACAGGCAGCTCGGTGGGTGGGGTAGATGCGGTCATGGGCGAGCCAGTGGTGAACGCCGCAGCGGGAAATGGCTTCGCCCGCGCAGCGCTCAGCCTGAAATTCAGGTCGGTTGGGTCTGGTAAACGTAGGGCTTTTGGGCCACACGCGCTTCTTTGAATTCTTGTTGTTCGTTACGGCTCAGTTGTTTGTCCCACAGCAAAGCACGGCCTTGGCGCTGTTCGGCTTCCAGCTCGGGGCGTTGCGCCTTCAGTTGCTCAATGAACTGTGTGGTGTCCGAGGTGTAGTCAGGACGGCGAAAAATGGACATGGAGGACTTTCTGGCAGACAAAGTGGGGTGAGCCGGGTGCCCAATCAGGCACGCTGCAAACCGAAGGTGAGGATTTTACTGGCCCGGACGCATCACCAGGCTGACGGCCCGCTGCAGGCCGGCAGGCAGGTCTGGCTCGAGCCGCCCTTCCAGGTGTTCCAGCAGGCCACTGCGTCCGGCGATGTCCAGAGGTTGGTGCAACAAACCACAAATGATCAGCTGCACCTCTTTTTTACGGCAGGTGTCGATCAGGTTCATCAGGGCATCGGCCCCCGAAGAATCCACATAAATCACGTTTTTCAGGTCAAGCACCAGCACGGGGGTGTGGGTCTTGTCTTCGATGTCCTCGACCAACTTGACGGCCCCAAAAAACAGCGCACCGTACAAGCGCCAAGCCTGAATGTGGGCCTCGTGCCCTGCCAGTCCGGGATGCTCCAGACAACTGACGGGTTCGCTGCGGCTCAGGCTCGAGATTCGGTAAATGAAGGTCAGGCAGGCCGTGATCAGGCCCACCTCAACGGCGACTGTGAGGTCAAACACGACCGTCAAAAAGAACACCGCCAACAAGGTGGCGCGGTAGGGCAGGCGGTAATGGCGCAGCAGCAAAAACTCGCGCCATTCGCCCATGTTCCAGGCCACAAACATCAAGATGGCCGCCAACGCCGCGAGGGGCACATGCCCGGCCAGAGGCGCTGCCAGCAACACCACGGCGAGCAAGGTCAGTGCATGCACCATGCCCGAAATGGGGCTGTTGCCCCCGCTTTTGATGTTGGTGATGGTGCGGGCAATCGTGCCGGTCGCCGGCATGCCTCCAAAGAAGGGGGTGACAAAGTTGGCCACGCCCTGCGCCATCAACTCTTGGTTGGGGTTGTGACGATCGCCGATCATGCCGTCGGCAATCCGGGCGCAGAGCAGCGATTCGATCGCCCCCAAAAGCGCCAGCGTCAGGGTGGGCATGAGCAAAAAGCGCGCACTGTCCCAGCTGAACGCAGGCCACTGGAAGCTGGGCATGACGGCCGGAATGCCGCCGAATTTGCTGCCGATGGTTTCCACCGGCAAAGACAGGCCCAAGCAGGCCAGGGTGGCAAACAGCAGCGCAATGATGGAGCCCGGCACCAAACTGACCCAGCGGTAAGGGGTGTTTTCGAGGCGGCGGCCCAAGCGCATCCAGCCGACCAACAGCGATAAAGAGCCCAAGGCCACGAGCAATGCGGCCAGATTGGCGGTGTGCAGGTTTTGGCCCAAGACATTCAGCATGCTGAAAAAGTCAGCGGGCATGGCCTGGATTTTCAGACCCATCAAGTCCTTGATCTGCGACAGCATGATCAGCACCGCGATGCCGTTGGTGAAGCCGATCACGACCGACACCGGGATGAAACGGATCAAGGAACCGAGTCGGAACAGGCCCATCAAAAACAGCAAAACCCCCGACATGGCCGTGGCCAGAATCAGATTGGCCAGGCCGTAGCGTTCGACGATGCCGTAGACGATGACGATGAACGCGCCTGCGGGACCGCCAATTTGCACGCGACTGCCGCCCAAGGCTGAGATCAAAAAGCCCGCAATGATGGCCGTGAACAGACCCGCTTCGGGCTTCAGGCCCGAGGCGATGGCAAAGGCCATGGCCAGTGGCAAAGCCACCACCCCGACCGTGATGCCCGCGCCCATGTCTTGGGTCAACCTTTGGCGGTTGTAGCCAGCCAGACTGTCCAGCAATCGGGGTCTGAAAAAGTGGGTTGCTTGTGGCCAGTTCATGGGATTGGAGGGTGTTTATTCATGGCGTGGCCGAAAATCATGCGGCACGTTGTCGCAAGTCATCGAGCAAGGGGCGCAGGCTCAGCAGCCAAAGCAGCGCAGCCAAGGGCACGGTGGTCACATAGCCCAAGTGCTTGAACCCGAGCGCACCCAGCAGCCCGCCTATCAAAAATCCCATGACCAAGCCGGTTTGAACCCTCAGACGTTCGCGGTTGGCCCGCACCGAGGTTGATCCATCCAAACGGTTGATGTAAACCCATTTGCCCAGCTCAATGCCGATGTCGGTGACCAGGCCCGTGATGTGGGTGGTTCTGATATCGGCTTTGGAGATTTTGGTGATGACCGCGTTTTGCAAACCCATGATGAAGCAAAGCAACAGCACGGTGATGGGCAAGAACAGCTGTGACCAGGCTGCAATGGCGGCCCCAAACAGGCCAAATACCAGCAGGGCAAAAGACTCGAGCATGAGCGGCAGGCTGTAACTGCTGTGCAAACGCTGGCGCAGACCCCAGTTGACCATGATGGCGGTGCACATCGCGCCCAACACAAAGGCCATCAGGCAGGTCAGTCCAGCCGCAGCCAGGCCGAAATGACCCAGCACCACGTCGTCCGCCACCGATGAGACGATGCCGGTCATGTGCGAGGTGTATTGCCCAACAGCCAAAAAACCGCCCGCATTGGTGGCACCTGCCACAAAACTCAGCACCCAGCCCAGACGCAAATTGGCCTCGGGGCTTCGTTGCACATCGGTCCATCCACGGATCAGGGGAAACATGTGCAGCGTTCCAGGGTGTGCTCAGGGATCAGTGAATCCGCATGCCGGGCTTGGCACCGGGCCAGGGATGGAGCACATGGATGCCCGGTTCGGCTTTTTCATCGGCGTGGCTGGCGGCCAGCACCATGCCCTCACTCACGCCAAATTTCATCTTGCGCGGTGCCAAATTGGCCACCATCACCGTCAGTTTGCCGATCAGGTCTTCGGGCTTGTACATGCTGGCGATGCCGCTGAACACATTGCGGGTGCGGCCTTCACCCACATCCAGTGTCAGGCGCAAGAGCTTCACCGAGCCTTCGACGGGCTCGCAGTTGACGATTTCAGCGATACGCAGATCGACCTTGGCAAAGTCATCGATGCTGATGGTGGGTGCGATCTCTTCGCCACCGGGGATCAGCACAGGCACCGCCACTTCGGGGGCTTCAAAGAGCGATTCAAGTTGCTTGATGTCCACACGCTGCATCAGGTGCTGGTAGGCGTTGATGCCGTGGCCCGCACCCAGCAGGGTCTGCGCTGCGTCAAAGGTGAAGGGGGCGACGTTCAAGAACGATTCGACCTGAGCGGCCAAAGCGGGCAGGACGGGTTTGAGCTGCAGAGTGAGCAGGCGGAAGGCTTCGATGCAGGCGCTGCACACATCGTGCAGGCGTGCATCCATGCCTTCTTGCTTGGCCAGCTCCCAAGGCTTGTTTTGGTCCACATAGGCGTTGACCTTGTCGGCCAGCAGCATGGCTTCGCGCAAGGCTTTGCCGTATTCGCGCTCTTCGTAAAAGGCGGCAATGCCGGGCGTTGCACTTTGCAGTGCCGCCAGCAGGGCTTGGCCGTCGGCGCTGACGGTGCCCAGTTGGCCGTTAAAACGCTTGGCAATGAAACCGGCTGATCGCGAAGCGATGTTGATGAACTTGCCCACCAAGTCGCTGTTGACGCGGGCCATGAAGTCTTCGGCGTTGAAGTCGATGTCTTCGTTGCGGCCCGACAGCTTGGCGGCCAGGTAGTAGCGCAGCCACTCGGGGTTCATGCCCAGGCTCAAGTACTTGAGCGGGTCCAGGCCCGTGCCTCGGCTCTTGCTCATTTTTTCGCCGTTGTTCACCGTCAAGAAGCCGTGCACGTTCACCTTGTTGGGCGTTTTGCGGCCAGAAAAGTGCAGCATGGCGGGCCAGAACAGGGTGTGGAAGGTGACGATGTCTTTGCCGATGAAGTGGATCTGCTCCAGATTCGGGTTGGCCATGTAGGCGTCGTAGTCTTCGCCGCGCTTGTCCAGCAGGTTTTTGAGCGATGCCAAGTAGCCCACAGGCGCATCCAGCCACACATAAAAGTATTTGCCCGGCGCATCCGGAATTTCAATGCCGAAGTAGGGCGCATCGCGCGAAATGTCCCAGTCGCCCAGGCCTTCGCTGGTCGTGCCATCGGGGTTGGTGCGCACGCTGAACCATTCTTTGACCTTGTTGGCCACCTCGGGTTGCAGCTTGCCGTCTTGTGTCCACTGGGTCAAAAACGCGACGCAGCGCGGGTCAGACAGCTTGAAGAAAAAGTGCTCTGAGGTTTTCAGCTCGGGCTTGGCCCCGGACAGGGCCGAAAACGGGTTGATCAGGTCGGTCGGGGCATAGACCGCGCCGCAGACTTCGCAGTTGTCGCCGTACTGGTCTTTGGCGTGGCACTTGGGGCACTCGCCTTTGATGAAGCGGTCGGGCAAAAACATGTTCTTTTGGGGGTCAAAGAACTGTTCAACCGAGCGCACCTCGATCAGCGAGCCGCCGTCGGCGGCGCTGATGTCTCGCAGGTCGCGGTAAATCTGGCGGGCCAGCTCGTGGTTTTCAGGCGCGTCGGTGCTGTGCCAGTTGTCAAAGGCGATGTGAAAACCGTCCAGATAGGGCTTGCGGCCTGCGGCGATGTCGGCCACGAACTGCTGTGGCGTTTTGCCGGCCTTTTCGGCGGCGATCATGATCGGTGCGCCGTGCGTGTCGTCGGCGCCCACAAAATTGACCTGGCTGCCTTGCATGCGCTGGAACCGCACCCAGATGTCGGCCTGGATGTATTCCATGATGTGGCCGATGTGAAAGTTGCCGTTGGCGTACGGCAGGGCGGTGGTGACGAAGAGTTGGCGCTTAGACATGTCGGGAGTGGCTTAAAACCTTGAAGGCAAGCTTTTGATTTTAGACGCTAACAGCCTGCGGCCCTGCTGTGCTGGATGGTCGCCTGTGTGGCCATCAGGCCTTGGCGGTCCAACCGAAGAACCGCTCGATGTCGGCCCGTTGTTGTTGGGCATCGGATTCGCCCAGGGCCATCAGTTCGCGGGTGTAAGCCGCTTCAAACAGCAGGTAGCTGACCAGTGCATTGCCTTGCCCGTGAAAAGTGGTCTGACTTGCCCCCAGGGTGCGCAACAGGCTTTTGACCGTTTGCGGCAAGGCGTCCGCGTGTCGAGCTGCGATCACATCCAGCCGCTGTGAAGGGGCGATCAGCAGCAGTTCAACCGGGCGCAGGTGGGTATCCAGGCGTTTTTCAACCGGTATCAGTTGCAAGGTTTGGTTGATGCGTTGCATGCGTTCGACGTCAACCGCCAATGAATCCAGAAAGATGCTCGACAAAGCGTGGCCTGCGATGTGGGCCAAAGACGGGTACGTCGGTTCTTGCGTTGTCACCTGCCGAGGCTCCAGCATGCGGCCAGCCCCAATCACCAAGATTTTGCTGGCACCCAAGTGGATAGCCGGTGAAATCGGGGCCGTCTGCCGCATTGAGCCATCACCAAAATAGGCTGTTCCCTGAGGACCCTCAAGCCGCATGGCTGGAAAAATGAACGGAATCGCAGAACTGGCCAGTAAATGTTGGTGCGTCAGGCGGCCATGCTGAGCCAATCGCTGGTTCCGGACCCAGGGGGTGATCGCGCGATTGCTTTCATAAAAGGTGACGTGTTCACCCGTGCTGTAACTGGACGCCGTGATGGCGAGTGCCTGTAGATGCCCATCCCGAAGCAAGCCTGGCAGTCGTTCCAGGTCAATGCGTTCTTGCAACAAATCGCTCAAAGGGTCATTGTTCAGCAGCGATTTGGGGCGAATTCGTTTTTGCGTGATCAGCCAGCCCAGCGACAGCAGAGACATCCAGCGTGCCCCTGAACGGAGCATGTCCAGGACGTCAGATCGGTAGACTTGTTCGACTTGAAAGTGGCTCCAAACATGGACGAGGTCTTCCATGGCCTGGTCAAAATTATCGGCACTGCAGGCTAAAAAAGCGGCGTTGATGGCGCCGGCCGAAGTGCCCGATATCACCGGAAAAGGATTGCCATGGGCTGCGCCGGCTTCTCGTCGCATGCGAGCGATGGCGGCGAGCACGCCAACTTGGTACGCGGCACGGGCCCCGCCGCCTGAAAGTATCAATCCTGTTGTGTTGCTCATTGAGTCCATCCTAGCGGCGTTTCAACCATGAGAAATCAGGGGACACCCGCGCTTGGGTAGACTTCGGTACCTTTTTTTGTGAATGAATTCCGATGGCCAGCTCAGAACAATTGCTCCAAGCCCTGCAAACCGTGATCGATCCGAACACCGCAAAGGACTTTGTGTCTACCAAAGCCCTCAAGAATTTGGTGGTCGATGGTGGCGATGTGTCCTTTGATGTGGAACTGGGCTATCCCGCCAAGAGCCAGATCCCGGCGCTGCGCCAGGCGCTGATTGCCGCTGCCAAGAGCGTGGCGGGCGTGACCAATGTGTCGGCCAACGTGATCAGCAAGATCGCCGCCCACTCGGCCCAGCGCGGCGTGGCGCTGCTGCCACAGGTCAAAAACATCGTGGCCGTGGCTTCGGGCAAGGGTGGCGTGGGCAAAAGCACCACCGCCGTCAACCTGGCGCTGGCGCTGGCGGCCGAGGGTGCCAAAGTGGGCTTGCTGGATGCCGACATTTACGGCCCGAGCCAACCCATGATGATGGGCATTGAGGGCCGCCCCGAGAGCGAAGACGGCCAGACCATGGATCCCATGGAGAACTACGGCGTGCAGGTCATGTCGATCGGTTTTTTGGTCAGCCAAGACGAGGCCATGATCTGGCGCGGCCCCATGGCCACCCAGGCGCTGGAGCAGCTGCTGCGTCAGACCAACTGGAAAGAACTCGATTATTTGATCGTGGACATGCCACCCGGCACGGGCGATATCCAGCTGACCTTGTCGCAGCGCGTGCCCATGACGGGCGCGGTGATCGTGACCACGCCGCAAGACATCGCCCTGCTGGATGCCAAAAAAGGCGTGAAGATGTTCGAGAAAGTCGGCGTGCCGATTTTGGGCTTGGTTGAAAACATGGCGGTGCACGTCTGCACAAATTGCGGCCATGTGGAGCACATTTTTGGCGCCGATGGCGGCAAGAAAATGGCCGCCGAGTACGGCATGGACTACCTGGGCGCGTTGCCCCTGGACATGCAA
This sequence comes from Limnohabitans sp., assembly GCA_017986055.1. Lineage (GTDB taxonomy): Bacteria > Pseudomonadota > Gammaproteobacteria > Burkholderiales > Burkholderiaceae_C > Limnohabitans_A. The sequence continues at coordinate 8,234 of JAGNWH010000091.1, forward strand.
ATTCGCCTGCAGGCCGACAACGGCAAGCCCACGGTGGTGTC
>JAGNWH010000092.1:0-5752 GCA_017986055.1 Limnohabitans sp.
GCGTAAGCCCAAGAACCCACACTGGCATGCCACAAAAGCTCATCGTCCTCATCCTCGCCCTGCTGCTCGGCCTGCAACCCGTCACCACCGACCTGTACTTGCCCGCCCTGCCCGCCATCACCCAAGGCTTTGGCGCGGGAATGGGACAAGCCCAACTCACGCTCACCGCGCTGCTGCTGGCCTTTGGGCTGTCGCAACTCGTCTGGGGGCCGCTGTCCGACCGCTTTGGTCGCCGCCCCATCTTGCTGTGGGGCATGGCGGCCTACACCGCGTCCTCTGTGGCCTGCGCCTTGGCACCCAGCATGGCTTGGCTGATCGCGGGGCGCACGCTGCAAGGCATCGCGATGGGCGCGGGCGTCATGGCCGCACGCGCCGTGGTGCGCGATTTGTTTCAGCCCGCACAAGGCGCCACCGTCATGTCGCAAGGCCTCACTGGGCTAGGCATCATTGCCTGCGCCTGTGCGCCACTGGGTGGCATGCTGACCGACTGGCTGGGCTGGCGCATCGCCCTGCTCATGCTCGCGGTGTTTGGCGCTGCCACCCTCGCCCTGGTGTATTGGCGCTTTGAAGAAACCCTGGCCCGCCCCGACCCACATGCCCTGAGCGCACGCCCCCTCATCCAAGCCAACCTCGACATCCTGCGCAACCCGGTGTTCCTCACCTGGTGTGCTTTGTCGGCGGGTTCTTACCTGGGCCTGTTCACCTTTTTGGCCAGCTCCTCGTTTGTCTTTGTCACCTTCATGGGCTACAGCAAAACGGCCTATGGCTTTCTCATGCTCAGCATGTCGCTGTCGTACATCGTGGGCACCTTCTGGTGCCGCTGGATGCTGCGGCGCACCAGCGTGCACCGCACCGTAGGCATCGCCGCGGTGTTGACCATCACTGGCGGCGTCAGCATGACCGCACTGGCTTATGCAGGCCAAGGACAAGACTGGTACGGCGCTTGGGCGGTGATGGGGCCGATGTACATCTTCATGCTGGGCCACGGCGTGCACCAACCCTGCGGACAAAGCGGTGCGGTCGCGCCCTTTCCGAACCGGGCCGGCACGGCATCGGCCTTGAACGGCTTTTTGATGATGCTGGGTGCCTTTTTCATAGGCGGTTGGCTGGGCACACACATGGACCGCCCGGTGTTTGCCTTGGCCCACGGCCTGTTGCTGTGCGCCATCTTCATCACCTTCGTGGCGTGGACCGGCGTGCAGCGCCATGGCCGCCCAGTGGTCACATCGGTCAAACCAACATGAGCCAACGCCCTGTCGACGCCATCGCCCTCGTCGGCCCCACGGCCAGCGGGAAAACCGCTGCGGCATTGGCACTGGCCGAAAGCCTGCAAGGTCATGGGGGTGCAGAAATCATCAGCATCGACTCGGCCTTGGTTTACCGGGGCATGGACATTGGCACGGCCAAGCCCAGCCGCCAAGAACTGGCCGCCGTGCCGCACCACCTGATCGACACCCTGGACCCGCTGCACAGCTACAGCGCGGCCGAATTTGCCAAAGACGCCACCCGTCTGATCCACGACATCCGCGCACGCGGCAAAACGCCCTTGTTGGTGGGGGGCACCCTGCTTTACCTCAAGGCTTTGCTCGAAGGCCTGAACGATATTCCCGCAGCCAACCCCGAGGTGCGCAGCCAAATCCAGCAGCAGGCCGAGCGCCTCGGTTGGCCCGCTTTGCACGCTCAGCTGGCCCAAGTGGACCCGACCACCGCCGCACGCCTGGCCCCTGGCGACAGCCAGCGCATTGGCCGTGCGCTGGAAGTCTGGACCGCCACGGGCCAGACCTTGACGTCGTTTCACCAAAGCGCCAAAAGCAACGCGCCCGACTGGCACATGCCCATCATCAGCCTGGAACCCGCCGACCGGGCCTGGTTGCACGGGCGCATTGCCCAACGCTTTGACCAGATGATGGCGACGGGTTTCATGGACGAAGTGCGAAGCCTGCGCCAGCGCGGCGACCTGAACCCCGACCTGCCCTCGATGCGCTGCGTCGGTTACCGCCAAGCCTGGGAGGGGCTGGACGCAAACGGGCCCGAAAGTGAGATCCGTGAGCGCGGGATTTTTGCGACGCGGCAATTGGCCAAACGCCAAATCACTTGGCTGCGCAGCATGCCGCAGCGCACGGTGGTGCAGGCCGATGGGCCACAAGACCCGGTCACCCGCGTGGTGGCTCTGGCCCAGGAGTGCTTGCAGAAATGAAGATGCGTTTTTGGATGCTGATGTGGGGCTGTTTGTGCGTTGGGGCTTGGGCTCAGCAGACGCATTCGGCACCATCAAGCCCAACAAGCCCATCGGCCATCTTGGCCTCAGTGGTCTCGGTGCAATCACGCCACATCGACCACACCGGAGCGCGCCCCGTAGAGCTGGTGTGCCCGCGCAAAGGCCCGGCCCAAACCAGGCCATCAAGCCCAGCCCCAGAGCCCACCGAAATCCCTGACGACGACGAAGTCGAACAAGCCTTGCAAGAGGCTCGAGCGCAGGCGCAGGGACAAACTCAGGCACAAGCCAAAGGAAGCACTGGGGGCCTTGAGGGCTTTGGAAGCGCCAAACAGCTGCTCCGCAGCGGCGCTTTGAGGCAGGGCTTGCCTGGCCACTTGTCCGGCCACTTGCCAGGCCAATTACCCGGCCATTTGCGCATGGCCATCTGGGGCGACAGCCACATGGCGGCTGCGTTTTTCAGCGACCACTTGCTGCGTCAAATGCTGCGACAAGAAGCGGCCGCCGATGCCACCGTCGGCAGCCGCTTCGTCCATGCCGGGGTCGGCCACGGCGGCGTTCGAGCCTTGGTGCGCAAGACCTGTTTGTCTGGAGACTGGGGGCGCGAAATGGCCTATGCCCACGCCGATGCCGCCGCCGCACCCGGCCCGGGCATGACGAGCCTGGTGGCCAAACGCCCCGGCGCCACACTGGCCATGGACCTGCGTGACGCACAAGGCCAGGCCCGTCACACCCGCTTGCAAATCCTGCACCACGGGGATGGTGCGAACGCTGTGCGGCTGGCCATCAGCCTGAACGGCGAAGCCGAAACACAGGTCACCTTGGCCGCACAAGCCGGACCCAACGCCTTGGCGCTGACCACCAATGCCCCACTGTCCACCTTGCAAATTCGCGTGGTCGAGGGGGCCTTTCGCTTTCAGGGCCTCAAGCTGACGGAACCGGCCACACCCACACCCACACCCACACCCCCCACATCACTGACACCGGCCATTCACCTGGACCTGTTCGCCTACCCCGGTGCCACCGTGGCGGGCTGGGTGCGCAGCGATTTGGCTTACCTGGCGTCGTGGTTCACCGACCAGCCATACGACTTGGCCTTGATCGCTTTTGGCACCAACGAAGGCAACGACCCGCGTTTCAGCGAGGCCGCCTACCGCGACACCTTGAACCAGGCGCTGCGCAACTTCCGCCAAGTCTTTCCGCAAACGCAATGTGTGCTGATCGGTCCGGGCGATCGGGGCATGAGGGTCGCCAAACCCAAAGCAGCCAAGGGGAGCAAAAAACAAGCCACTCAAAAACCAAGCGGCCAGGCCAGCGCCAGCAAAAACAGCAAAGTGGCCAGCGCCAAGGACAAGAAAGCCAAGTCGAAAGCCAGCGCCCCACCCAGGCCGCCCAACACCGCCGCTGCGCCTGTGGCCCAATTGCTCAAGTACAGCCGCATTCACACACTGATCGGCCAAATTCAGGCCGAGGTAGCGGCCCAGAATGGTTGTCTGGCCTGGAGCATGCAAGACGCCATGGGTGGCGCAGGCAGCGCCTACCAGTGGGCGCGAAAAAATCCACCGCTCATGGCCCCTGACCTGATCCACTTCACCCCGGCCGGTTACCGCGAACTGGCCGACCGCTTCATGGCCGACTTCGGCCTGTCCAAGCCATGAGTGCATTGGCCCGATTGCCAGGTCTCGATGGCTTGCGCGGCGTGGCCGTGTTGGCCGTCATCGGTTACCACCTGAATCTGGGCAACTTCCTGCCTGCGGGTTTTCTGGGCGTGGACATTTTCTTCACCGTGTCCGGGTTCATCATCACGGCGCTCATGTTGCAAGAGCACGCAAAGACCGGCCGGATTGACTTTGCGGCCTTTTACCTGCGCCGAGCACGCCGCCTGTTTCCGGCTGCGCTGCTCATGCTGTTGTTGCTGGTGCCGCTCACGCCGCTGTTGCTGCCCGCCGCGCTGCCGCGTCTGCGCGAAGACCTGCCTGCGGCATTTCTGTATGTCTCCAACTGGTGGCAGATCGTGGCGCAGCAGTCGTATTTCGAGGCGATTGACCAACCTCGGCTGTTGCAACACCTGTGGTCACTGGCCGTAGAAGAGCAGTATTACCTGCTGTGGCCCCTGGCTGCGCTGTGGCTTTTGAACCGGGCCAGCCGCACAGGTCTGGGCATGTGTGCCGCGCTGATTGCCTTGGCCAGCACCGCCTGGATGGCCTGGCTCTATGCCACTCAAATAGACGGCGGCGACCCCAGTCGCGTGTATCTGGGCACCGACACCCATTTGATGGGGCTGTTGGCGGGATCGGCCCTGGCCGCCTGGTGGAACCCCTGGAAAATCCGCATGGCCTCGCCCGCCAGCGACGAATTGCTGAACCTGGCAGGCACAGCCGCCTTGGCCACGCTGATCTGGGGCATGGCCGAAACCCACGAAGGCACGCCTGGGCTGTACCAAGGCGGTTTCTTGTTGGCCGTCATGCTGACCTGCATGGTCATTGGCGCAGCCACCCGTGAGGGCACTTGGGTGGCTTGGATGCTCTCCACACGCCCCATGTTGTGGCTGGGGGCACGCTCTTATTCGCTGTACCTGTGGCATTGGCCTGTGGTGGTCTGGCTGCGGCCTTCCTCACAGGCTGACGCCCTGGAGCTGACCTGGGTCAACGCCGCCCGCTTGGCCATCACCCTGCTGTGCGCTGAAGCCTCTTACCGCTGGGTCGAAACCCGCTGGGCCCATGGCTTCAAGGGCAAGCCCTGGCGACGCAGCATGGTGCTCGCTGTTTCGGGTTTGGTGCTGGTCAACGCCGGGGTCTTGGGCTTCGTGTCGGCCCCTCAAGCCCTCAAGCCCACGGAACTGCCAGAGGCCCCCCAAGCCGCAAGCGCCAGCCCCGCGCCAGTGACACCACCCAAGGTCAACGGTGCGCGTTACCAAAAAGTCACTCTGGTGGGTGACTCGGTTTTGCTGGGTGCCAGCCCTTACCTGTTGCGGCGTTTGCCGTCTGCTTCGGTGGAAGCCAAGGTGGGCAGGCAAGGCAGCGATGGTCTGAAAGTGGTGCAAAGCCTGCGTGAAGAAGCGCAGCTGGGCGATGCAGCGGTCATCCACCTGGGCACCAACGGCTATCTGGCAGAAAAGCAATTTCGGGCTTTGCTGGAGCAACTGACCGACCGCAAGACTGTTGTGGTGGTGAATGTTTACGGCGCAAGACGCTGGACCAGCCCCAACAACAACATGATCGCGCGGGTGAGCCAAGATTTTGGCAATGTGCAGTTGGTGGACTGGCATGCCATTGGGCAGGCCAACCCGAACTACTTTGTGCAAGACGGCATCCACCTGTCGGGCAGCGGGATTCATGCCTATTACAACCAGATCCGCATGGCTTTGGGCCAGCCCGAAGCCATGGTCTCTGGGCCGACCCTGCGGCAACTCAAACGCCCACAACTGCCCAAGCCTTCGGCCCAGCCGGAGCCCGCCAATCCGGAGCCCAAGGCAACCAATTTGCCCGCAGGTACGACCTTGTCCTCGACCGCGCTGACCGACCCCAGCACCAGCCC
>JAGNWH010000092.1:5852-8263 GCA_017986055.1 Limnohabitans sp.
CCCATGTCCAACCCCAAGCCGTCGCCTGGCGATTGAGCACTTTGTGGGCCTGCGCGTCAGGGCAGGATTTTGGGGATGCCCAGCTCGGCGTAGGGCGACTGGCGCCATTGCCGCGAACCGACAACGGGCAGGCCCGCGCCACCGGGCAAGGTGTTCAGCGCTGTGTTCATGACGCCCATGACACTGCCTGCCGTGGTTTGCCCACTTTGCTGGCGCATGTTGAGCATTTGTGCGGTCGTGGGCAGTGTCGCAGCCGCCATGGCGGGCACAGTGCCTTGCAGGCGCTGGGTTTTTTCGATCATTGAGCCCAACACACTGGCGTAGTTGGGCGCCGTGGCATACCCCGCTTGTTGCAAGGCCGCCGCATAGGCCTGTGGATCACCCAGATGGCGCATCGCGTTGGCGTAACGCGGACTTTGGCTGATCAAACGGGCATAGTCATTGAAAGACTCTTCGTAGCTGCCATAGGCGCGAAACTGTCCCCGCACTTTTTGCGCTGTGCCATTCACAAATTCGGTGGTCCATATTTCGGCCACAGGCCCCTTCCAGTGGGTCCCAGCGCGGATGCCAAACAGGTTGTGCGAGGTGCGGCCGTCGTCAAAACGAATTTCGTGTTTGCCCCAACCGGTTTCGAGGGCGGCTTGCGCCACCATGAAGGTGGCCGGAATGCCACTGGTGGCTTGGGCCTGGCGGGCGTGGGCAGCATGCTGGGCCAAAAATGCCCGCGAATCGGCCGCAGCTGGACCGTCAGGGGAAGCAGACAAGCGGCTGGCCGATGCCGTGGCGTTGGGCGGCAGGCCAGCCAAGGGCGTCGCCCGCGTGTCAGGCTGCAAGGCCTCGGCCATGGCCAAGGTCGATGCCGACGACAAATCAATGCGTTGCTCAGGGTAGATCAAGTTGGCATTGGGAATGCCGTTGTCGGCCGCCACCTTCAACGCCACTCGGTACAACTGGTCACCCGAGAGTTGCAGCGGCGAACGCGTGTCCTGCAGGCGTTTTTGAATCAGCCCACTCAGGGTATCGCCGGGGCGCACAGTCACCACCTCGCCCGGCTGCGTGAGCCGGGACAGGGTCTGGGAAAATGCCCCCCCCTGTGTCACAGAACGCGCAGACGCGCCCGCCAGGCGGTCCGATGATTCGGACGCCGTGGGGGTGAATGTCGTTACAGCAAGCAAGGTCATGGCATCATGAGAAGTCGGTGCGACAGGTGCACCGACGCAGAAAAAGTTGACGGATATTCCACAGTCTGTTCAGCAAAAGCAATTTTCAAGCCTGAATTAATAGATACCCCCAGGCCGCCCGAACCAACACCTAAGTGGTACAAACACCCACTTCTATTGCTCAACGGACGCACTTTTGACACCGGTTTTTTACAGATTCACCGCCGCCCTCGTCACGGCCTGTTTGTCGCTCAACACCCTCGCCGAGCCCGACATCATGCTGTTGCGGGTGAATGGGCAGCGCGAACCGGCCGAATTCAACTGCCCGCCCCCCAAGTCACGGGCTTTTACAAGCCCCCCGCGTTCTGGCCATGCCACAACAACAACGACGGCGGCAAACCCTGACCCCGCCAGCGACCCAATGCCCCCCGAATGGCGTCAGGCGTACACACCGCCCGTGCACAAGCACACGCTGGGACCCAAAATCGGCCTTTGGGGCGACAGCCACACAGCGTCCGGCACCTTTGCCGACAGCCTGTTAGAGGCACTGCGCCTGCCGCACGCACAGACCCACCCCAGCTTCATTGCCCCGACCTTCGGACTGAAGGGGATTCGCCATCCCCTGCGCCGCGCCTGCCTGAGTGACGACTGGCACCTGAGCATGGCCTACCGCACACCCACCGAAGGCCCGCAGGCCTATGCCAAATCGCTGGCCCACTTGGGCACCGAAGACGCTGGTGCGTTCATGTGGCTGGACTTTCGCTACCCCGATGCCCAGACCCGGGTGAAATGGGCTGACATCCACTTTGCCAAAGACAAGGCCGAGCGCAGCCTGGTGCTGGGCATCACCGTCGATGACGGTGCAGAAGCCATCGTCAATCTGGGGCCGAGCAGCAGCCAGCGCCTGCGGGTGCAAGCAGAGCAAGCCTTTGCAACATTGCGCTTGCGGGTCATTGCTGGACAAATTCGCATCGACGGCATCGCCCCGGTGTACGAGGGCAAAACCCAGGCCATTCTGGATGTATTCAGTATTCCCGGGGCCACCGCCAAGGGCTGGCGCGTGGCGGACAGTGGCCACTTGCGCCGGGAAGACCCACTGAACGCGGGCTACGATGTGGTCATCTTGCAATCGGGCACCAACGAATCGCTGGACCCGGACTTCAAGGTCGGGCTGTACGAGGCCCAGCTGAACGCCAGCATCACCCGTCTGAAAAACGCCTACCCTCAGGCCCGATGCATCCTGATCGGCCC
>JAGNWH010000093.1:0-8195 GCA_017986055.1 Limnohabitans sp.
GCTCGGCGGTGTCGGGGCCCACGCCCAAGTGCACGCCTTGCGTCAGGGTGATGTGCGCCACTTCAAAGCTGCCCGCACCCGCGCAAATGATGGTGCGGTTGGGCGCGTCTTCGCTGGCCATGACCAGCATGGCGGGCACCACGGCGCTGGGCTCCAGGGCCTTGAGCACTTGCTCGGGCATGAGGCCTTCGGTCATGCGGGTGGCGGCAGTGGGTGCCAGACAGTTCACGCGGATGTGGTGTTTTTCGCCTTCGATCGAGAGGGTTTGCATCAAGCCCGCCAGCGCCATCTTGGCCGCGCCGTAGTTGGCCTGGCCAAAGTTGCCATACAGCCCACTGGACGATGTGGTCATGACGATGCGGCCATAGTTTTGCGCCTGCATGATGGGCCAAACGGCCTGGGTGCAATGGAAAGCGCCCATGACGTGAACGTCCATGACCAGCTTGAAGTCGGCCAGTGCCATCTTGCCAAAGCTCTTGTCGCGCAAGATGCCCGCGTTGTTCACCAAAATGTCCACCCGGCCCCAGGCGTCCATGGCTTGCTGCACCATGGCTTTGACGGCTTCAGCATCGGTGACCGATGCGCCGTTGGCCATGGCTTCGCCGCCCGCTGCACGGATTTCATCGACCACGGCCTGTGCCGCCGACACCGATCCGCCCACGCCGTGCACATCGCCGCCCAAGTCATTGACCAGCACTTTGGCGCCCCGCGCGGCCAAGGCCAAGGCGTGTTGTTTGCCCAAACCTCCGCCAGCGCCCGTGACGATGGCAACGCGGCCTTTGAATTCGATGCTCATGTGAGTTTCCTTGCTTGAATGCGTGTGAATGGGTGACAGGGCGTTGCAGCACCATCTGCTAATCTGGCTGGCAATTGAAGCCCTCACTCACTTTAAAACAGCCAGCGACTTTGCTGTGTTGCACGATTGACACCTCGCGATGGAACTGAACACCGACATCATCACCACCCCGCCGCTGGACTCTGCTTCGGTGGTCTTGCTGCGCGACAGTGCGCAAGGCATGCAAGTGCTGCTGCTCAAGCGCCACCAAGCGTCCAATGTGCTGGGCGGGGCCTTTGTGTTTCCGGGCGGCAAGCTTGATCAGGCAGACCAAAGCCCTGCCTTGCTTGCCAAACTCAGCCAAGATGCAGCCACCTTGCAGCAACGTCTGGCAGAGCCCGAACTGGGCACCGAACGGGCAGCGGGCCTGTTTGTGGCGGCCATTCGCGAGGCGTTTGAAGAATGCCGCATCTTGCTGGGGCAAGCCACAACGACCCCCCTCAAGCTGCAAGCACTGCAAAACGCCTTGGCCAGCGGACAAAGCTGGTCTGAGGCGTTTCAAAATCTGTCGCTTCAGCTGTCCACCGACCACTTGGTGCCGTGGACCCGGTGGATCACGCCTCGACAAGCATCGGTGACCAGCAAACGCTTTGACACCCGTTTTTTCATCACCCGAGTGCCCGAAGGCCAAACCGCCGAGCACGACAACTTTGAGGCCACCGAAACCCTGTGGACCACCCCGCGCGAGGCTTTGATCCGCTATTGGGACCACCAAATTGAGCTGGCACCGCCGCAAATCATGGGCTTGGTTCAGCTGGCCCGGCACACACACACCCAGAGTGCGCTGACCGAAGCCCAGAGCCGCCGCCCCCCCGTGGTCGAGCCCGAGCCCTTTGACCAAGACGGTATCCGAACCATTTGCTACCCGGGCGACCCTCGTCACTCGGTGCAGCAGCCTGCGTTTCCTGGCCCAACCCGCTTGTTGTTTAAAAACAAGCGCTTTGAGCCGGAATTGGGATTGGCCGCTTTGCTTGATTAAAATCGGGGCAATTACAATTTGTAACCTTTACGGATACGCCCCTGCCTTTATGAGCCAACCATCTGCCCCGATTTACCTGTCCATTGCAAGGGCCATGGAGTTCATTGGTGATGCCGGCGGGGTCTTGTCGCTGCTCAAAACACTGCACCAGACCCTCGGCGAAGACCTGCCGCGCATTGAGGCGCTGCTGCAACAAGACGACATGCATGGCGTGAACCGCTTGCTGCACCAACTCAAAGGTTTCACACCCGTGTTTTGTGTGGACAGTCTGGTGGAGCTGGTGGTGAGCGTCGAACACCTGAGCAAGCACGGTGAGTCTTCACAAGTCCGGGCGGCCTACAACCGCTTGGCACCTCAGCTGGAAGCGCTGCGCACCGAAGTGGCCACTCACCTGACGCTTCATCCGGCGGCCTGAGCGGCCAGCCACTGGTCAATCTTTTCGGGGTCGTGCAGCAAGCGCAGTTGGTCAAAGGCCTCTTGCGCCTCCGGATAAACCCGGCGCAAATAATTGAGCCACTGCTTGAGCCGACCTGCCCGGTGCCGGGGTGCCACCCGCAAGGCAATGCCCTGCCAGAACAGGCGCATCAAACCCAATATCTGAGTCCAAGCCACGGCGCTTTGCATGGAGCCGCCTTGGGTCAAGGCGTCGTATTGCGTGATGGCCAAAGCCAGGCCAGGATCGGCGACCATGCCCCGCCCGATCATCAACCGATCGCAGCCCGTCACTTCGCGACAACGCAAAGCGTCTGCCAATGTCCAGATTTCGCCATTGGCCACCATAGGCAGGCGCACATGCTGCCTCAAATCGGCGATGCGGTCCCAGTAAGCGGGCGGCCTGTAACCATGGGCCTTGGTGCGGGCGTGCACCACCAAATCGCTGGCCCCTGCGGCCTCGATGGCCAAAGCGCAGTCTTCGGCACGGCTGTCGTCGTTGAAGCCCAGGCGCATCTTGGCCGAGACAGGAATGTGTGCAGGCACCGCCCGCCGCACCGCCGCCACGATCTGGCCCACCAGCTCGGGTTCATCGAGCAAGACCGCGCCACCACGGTGCTGGTTCACGGTTTTGGCGGGGCACCCAAAATTCAAATCAATCCCCGCAGGTTGCAGCTCGGCCAAAGCCGCCGCATTGGCCGCCAAATAATCGGGGTCAGACCCCAATAATTGCACCCTGACGGGCACGCCTGCCACGGTGCAGCTGTTGTTGAGCAACTCAGGGGCCACCCGAATGAAGGCGCGGCGCGGCAACACGGTGTTGGTGACGCGGATGAATTCGGACACGCACAAATCAACCCCGCCCACGCGGGTGAGCACGTCGCGCAAGGTGTGGTCCAGCAAGCCCTCCATCGGGGCCAACAAGACACGCGCCCCCAAATGGCTCATGGGCATGCGGTCAAAACGTCAGGCCAATTTGCGCTTGAGGCGCACTTCTTCGACTTTCACGCCGCCCAAAGGCACGGTGCGGGCGGTGTTCATCTCGCGCTTGAAGCCAGCCAAGTCGTGGAAACGCAGCGTTTTTTCATGCAACAAGGGCAACCAGACCGTGACATCGGTGCAGCCTTCGTCTTCCAGACCTTCGCGGGCCGCGTCCCACAGCGCCAAGCCAATGCCTTGGCCCAAACGGTCGGGCGCTGCATAAATGGCCCAGATTTCGCCGGTGGTGTTTTTGGACTTGGGATCGCGTGAACGGTCAAAGCCCACAAAACCAACGACCTCTTTGCCGTCTGTGGCCACCATGACTTGGGGTTCGCCATATTCGATGGCTTCTTTCCAGAAGGAGACGCGTTTGGGCATGGGGGTGGCGTCCCAATGGGCATCGGGCACTTGGCCTGCGTAGGCGGCGCGGCAGGCGCTCGCATGCAATGCGGCCACGGCGGGGGCATCTTGGAGGGTGGCAAATCGGACTTGGATATCGGACATGGCTTGAATGGGAATGAAAAAAGACTCAAAAACAAGGGCTGGCCAGGCGGGTATGCCCAGCGCCAAACCCGGTATTGTCGCCGCTTCGGTTATCTTCAAGGCATGAGGATGACATTGAACTTATTGAAATTACACAAAGTCTGGACTGTGGGTATCGCCTTGCTCATCTGCGCTGCCGCCCAAGCCCAAAAACAGGCCCTGCCTGGTGCCACGGCACCCGCAACCGCAATCGCAACCGCAATCGCAACGGCACCTTCGTCTGCACCCGCACCCTCGCCTGCAGCCACCGCCCGTTTTCAAGACAACATGGCCGAACGCACCCGGGCCTGCACCGCCTGTCACGGCGACCAAGGCCGGGCTGGGCCAGATGGTTATTACCCGCGCCTGGCTGGAAAACCCGCAGGGTACTTGCACAACCAGCTGCGTAATTTTTCACAAGGGCGACGCCATTACGAGCTGATGACCCGCCTGATCGACCCACTGTCTGACGCCTACTTGGGCGAGATGGCGCACTATTTTTCATCTCTCGAATTGCCTTACCCGAAACCCAGCACCAACAACACGATTTCGGCCGAACGCTTGGCCAAAGGCCAACAACTGGTCACACAGGGCGATGCGTCGCGGGGCTTGCCCGCTTGCACGCAATGCCACGGTGTGCGCTTGACGGGGGTGCAACCCAACGTGCCCGGCTTGCTGGGCCTGCCACTGGATTACCTGAACGCACAACTGGGCGCTTGGCAAACCGGCCAGCGCAAGGCCCACGCGCCCGATTGCATGGCCGAAGTGGTCAAGCGCATCCCGGCCGACGAACTGATTGCGGTGTCCAGCTGGCTGGCACGCCAAGCTTTACCTCACGACACGCACCCCGCCCCACGCCCGCCCGAAGGCCCAGCCCTGCCTGCGGCCTTGCGCTGCGGCAGCGCCCCCGAGCTGTCACGCACAGCTGGAGGACAGCCATGAAAGCCCCACGCTTCGCACGCACTGCCTACATCGGCTGGCTTATCGCCTGCGCACTTTTGGCATTGACCGCCTATGTTGTGGTGGACAACTGGGGCGATGCTTGGACGACACCGGCTACCCCAGCCACGAGTCAAGCCCCCAACACCGCAAGCAACGCGCAACCCCAGAGCACGCAAATTGAACGAGGCCAATACTTGGCCCGCGCGGGCAACTGTGTGGCTTGCCACAGCGCACGCGGATCCGCACCGATGGCTGGGGGCCGACGCATCGACACACCCTTCGGGGCTGTCTACAGCAGCAACCTGACGCCCGACACCCACACCGGCATTGGCCGCTGGAGCCCCGAGGATTTTTGGCGGGCACTGCACCACGGCCGATCCAAAGATGGCCGCCTGTTGACCCCCGCCTTCCCCTACAACCACACCAGCGTGATCACCCGCGCTGACAGTGACGACCTGCTGGCCTGGCTGCAAAGCCTGGCACCCGTGAACCAGCCCACCCCAGCCCACACCCTCATGTGGCCTTTGGGCACACAGCCAGCCTTGGCGGTTTGGCGCAGCCTGTTTTTCAGCCCCACGCCGTTCAAACCCGACTCCACCCAAACCGCCGATTGGAACCGGGGCGCTTACCTCGTGCAAGGCCTGGGCCATTGCGCCGCTTGCCACAGCCCACGCAACGCTTTGGGGGCCAGCGGCGCTGTCGATGATTTGTCTGGTGGGCTGATGCCCGTGGTCAACTGGTATGCACCCGACCTGACCAGCGACCACGAAACCGGGCTGGCCACAAGCGCTTTGTCCAGCATCGTGCAACTGCTGCGCACGGGCGAGTCAGCGCAAGCTCAGACCAGCGGCCCGATGGCCGAAGTGGTGCAACACGGCACCCAATACATGAGCGAAGCCGATTTGCTGGCCATGGCCGTGTATCTGAAGTCTCGCGCACAAAAAGCGACTGCCACAGCCGCCCCCCCGAAACCACCCGTGCAGGCCAAAGTGAGCCTGGCTGTGGCTGCAAAAGGCCTGCAAATCTATGACCGACATTGCGCGCAATGCCACGGTGAACAAGGCCAAGGCATTGACACGGCGGCAGGTGCAACGGCCTACCCGGTGCTGGCAGGCAACCGCGCCGTGTTGCTCAGCGACCCAACCAATCTGGTGCAAATGGTCTTGTATGGCGGCTATGGCCCGTCCACCGCCTTGCACCCACGGCCCTTTGGTATGCCGCCAGCGGTGCTCGAACTGGACGACCGTGACATCGCCGCCGTGCTCACCCACCTGCGCACCCAATGGGGCAACCAGGCCAGCGACGTCACGCCCTTGCAAGTCAACCGCATCCGCGCCGCGCAAGGCCACTGATCAGCAGGGCTCATCTGCCCTGCTGATCAGTCCTCCGCAGCTGTCATGTGCGGCACCCCTCGGACAGGTTCAGGCCGATACCATTTCGGGCATGACACAACACCTCTACATCCTGACGGGGGCCTCGCGGGGCATGGGCTTGGCCATGGCGCAGCAACTGCTCACACCCGGCAACAAGCTGCTGTGCATCTCGCGCCACAGCCACGATGGACTGGCCACAGCCGCCCAACAAAACCATGTCCCGCTGACGCAATGGACGCATGACCTGAGCGATGGGCAAGGTGCCAGCCAGCGCCTGCGCGATTGGCTTGAGGGCCTGCACGCATCGGCTTATGCCAGCGTCAGCCTGATCAACAACGCGGGCGTCATCCCACGCATTGGCCCCCTGAGCCAAGCCGATGCCGCCGACTTGGCGCAAGCCCTGCGCGTGGGCCTGGAAGCGCCCATGCAGCTGTGCGCCGCTTTTTTGGGGGCCACCGAACACTGGGGCATTCCGCGCAAGGTGCTCAACATTTCTTCTGGCTTGGGGCGCAATGCCATGGCTTCGCAAGCGGGCTACTGCGCGGCCAAGGCGGGCATGGACCATTTCACCCGCTGCATGGCTTTGGACGAAGCACTCAAACCCCATGGCGCCAAAGTCTGCGCTTTGGCCCCCGGCGTCATCGACACCGACATGCAAGTGCAACTGCGCGGTGCCGCCACCGCGGCCTTCCCGGACCAAGCCCGCTTTGCACAGCTCAAGGAAAAAGGCCTGCTCAGCTCTGCGACACAAGCAGCCAGCCAGGTGCTTGCCTTTCTGGCCAGGCCCGACTTTGGCGAGCAAGCGGTCGCAGACGTGCGGGGCTGATTCCACCCCATTTTTCGGGCGAATGCTGTCAGGTCAATGTAGTGATTGACCTTGACACTGTGTGGGTTATCCCATTCCTATTTTTAAATTCTGGAGACATCCCATGAGCCGTGAAGTTGTTGTTGTCAGCGGTGTGCGCACCGCCATTGGTACCTATGGCGGCAGCCTGAAGGACATTGCGCCCACCGAGCTGGCCGCGCAAGTGGTGCGCGAAGCCCTGGCCCGCGCAGGCACCGACGGCAAGGATGTCGGCCATGTGGTGTTCGGCCATGTGGTCAATACCGAGCCCAAAGACATGTATTTGTCACGCGTGGCCGCCATCAACGGTGGTTGCGCCGAGGGCACACCGGCTTTCAACGTCAACCGCCTGTGCGGCTCGGGCTTGCAGGCCATCATTTCGGCCAGCCAGTCCATTCTGCTGGGCGATGCCGACATTGCGATTGGCGGCGGTGCCGAAAACATGAGCCGTGGCCCCTACGCCAGCCTGAGCGCCCGTTGGGGTGCCCGCATGGGTGACACCAAAATGGTCGACATGGTGGTCGGTGCGCTGCACGACCCCTTCCACACCATCCACATGGGCGTGACCGCCGAAAACGTGGCGGCCAAATACGGCATCACACGCGAAATGCAAGACGCGCTGGCGGTTGAAAGCCACAACCGCGCCGAACGCGCCACACTGGCCGGTTACTTCAAAGACCAGATCATGCCGGTCATGCTGAAAAGCAAAAAAGGCGAAGTGGCCTACGCCACCGACGAACATTTCCGCCCCGGCTGCAAGCTCGAAGACATGGCCAAGCTCAAGCCCGTGTTCGTCAAAGAAAACGGCACCGTGACGGCTGGCAACGCCTCGGGCATCAACGATGCTGCCGCTGCCGTGGTGCTGATGGAAGCCGGTGCCGCCAAAGCCCGTGGCGCCAAGCCGCTGGCCCGCCTGGTGGGTTATGCCCATACGGGTTTGGACCCCAAAATCATGGGCGCTGGCCCGATCTCGGCCACACAAGCAGTGCTCAAGAAAACCGGTCTGAGCGTGAACGATCTGGACGTCATCGAAGCCAACGAAGCCTTTGCTGCGCAAGCCTGCGCCGTGACCCGCGAACTGGGTCTGGACCCAGCCAAGGTCAACCCCAACGGCTCGGGCATCTCGCTGGGCCACCCCATTGGCGCGACTGGCGCACTGATCACCGTCAAAGCGCTGTACGAACTGCAACGCGTGAATGGCCGCTATGCGCTGGTGACCATGTGCATCGGTGGCGGCCAAGGCATTGCAGCGATTTTCGAGCGCATGTGATCCTGGTTTTTTGTCAC
>JAGNWH010000094.1:0-8166 GCA_017986055.1 Limnohabitans sp.
ACGGCCAAGTGATTGGCCTTTGAGAACGCCGTTGGCGTTTTCCGCGAAGTCGACTGGCCGGGGCCACCGGGCCTCATCAGTCGCTTCGCGCCAGCAAATCGGCCCGATGGCCCCGGCCAGTCACCCTCGCTGCGCTGGCTGGACCCAATCTCGAAGACGTTCAAACTGCAGATCGGTGGCTTCAGCCCCAACATGGCCCGCTGCCGAAGCCAGCCATGTCGACGCTAAAGGTCTGACCGCCAAGAATCCACAGGCACAATCGCCTGCTCAGGAGACAGTGCACAACATGAACGAAAACACCTTTGACTACATCATCGTCGGCGGCGGCACAGCGGGCTGCTTGCTGGCCAACCGCTTGTCGGCCGACGCGAGCAAGCGCGTGCTGCTGATCGAGGCGGGCAGAAAAGACGATTACCACTGGGTGCACATTCCGGTCGGCTACCTGCATTGCATCGGCAACCCGCGCACCGACTGGCTTTACCAAACCGAACCTGCTGCAGGCCTGAATGGCCGCAGCCTGCGTTACCCGCGTGGCAAGGTGCTGGGCGGGTGCTCCAGCATCAACGGCATGATTTACATGCGTGGCCAGTCGCGTGACTACGACCAATGGGCTCAGATCACCGGCAACGACGAATGGCGTTGGGACCAGGCCCTGCCCTACTTCAAGCTGCACGAAGACCATTACAACGGTGCCAACGAATTTCATGGTGCCAAAGGCGCCAAGTCCGAATTGCTGGCCCCGACCGATTTGCCCAAGGGCAGCTATTTGCACACCCTGCGTGGTCGCAACACCGGCGGCGAATGGCGCATCGAAAAGCAGCGCCTGCGCTGGGACGTGCTGGACGCGTTTTCGCAGGCCGCGCAGCAAGCGGGCATCCCGGCCACCGACGACTTCAACCGGGGCGACAACGAAGGCGTGAGCTATTTCGATGTGAACCAAAAAAACGGCTGGCGCTGGAACACGGCCAAGGCGTTTTTGCGCCCCACCAGCTATTCACGCCCCAACTTCGAGTTGTGGAACAAGGCCCAAGTGGCCAAGCTGACGATTGAAACCCAAGCCAATGGCGAAAAGCGCTGCACCGGGGCACAGGTGTGGACGGGTGAAGAGATGGTTGAAGTCAAAGCCATAGGCGAGGTGATTTTGAGCGCTGGCAGCATTGGCTCGGCGCAAATTTTGCAGCTCTCAGGCATTGGCCCAGCCGCTTTGCTGCAAGACAAAGGCGTCGACGTGCTGCATGACTTACCGGGCGTGGGGGCCAACTTGCAAGACCATTTGCAAATCCGCTCGGTCTACAAAGTCAAAGGGGCCAAAACCCTCAACACCTTGGCCAACAGCTGGTGGGGCAAGGCCAAAATCGGCCTCGAATACGCGCTCAAACGCTCCGGCCCCATGAGCATGGCACCCAGCCAGCTGGGGGCTTTCACCAAGAGCGATCCGTCGCAGCCACACGCCAATCTGGAATACCACGTACAGCCGCTCAGCTTGGATGCATTTGGCGAACCGCTGCACAGCTTCCCGGCCATCACGGCCAGCGTGTGCAACCTGAACCCGACCAGCCGGGGCACGGTCAACATCACCAGCCCCAGCTTTGAAGTCGCCCCCGCGATTGCGCCCAACTACCTGGCCACCGACGAAGACCGCAAGGTGGCCGCCGACAGCCTGCGCGTGACGCGCCGCATCATGGCGCAAGACGCGATGAAGCCCTTTGCACCCGAAGAGTTCAAGCCCGGCGTGCAGTACCAAACCGATGAAGAACTGGCCAAGTTGGCTGGCGACATTGCCAGCACCATCTTTCACCCCGTGGGCACCACCCGCATGGGCCGCGATGACGACCCGATGGCGGTGGTCAACTCGCGCTTGCAAGTGCGTGGCGTGGCGGGCCTGCGCGTGGTCGATGCGGGCGTGATGCCCACCATCACCAGCGGCAACACCAACAGCCCGACCTTGATGATTGCCGAGAAAGCGGCGCAGTGGATTGGCGAAGATGCCGCGCGTCGCATGGCGGCCTGAACGACCGCAAGCAGTCCAAATCATTCTTTATGGCCAATTCACGTTCAGTTCGAGGCAGGGATTTCCCCCGGAATCGGGAAATCCCTGAGAGAAAGCGGTGATTTGTTCCATTACATTTCACCCACTCGATGCAAAGCAGTATCTGCATCCCGAGGGCCGAGGAGACATTCAAGCCTAAGAACTCGAACATGAACCAACATCCGAACGAGGTGTAACTTTCCAAAGCGTCGCGCAAGCGGCGCTTTTTTTTGCCCGCTGTGTTCTGGGCATCAAAAGCCTCAATGCCACAATCGCCCGCATGGAATTACTGATTGTTTCGCTGGCCTCGCTGCTGGCCGGCTTGGTGGACGCGATCGTGGGCGGCGGTGGCCTGATCTTGCTGCCCGCCTTGTTTGCCACCTTCCCCGGCGCCGCACCGGCCACCTTGTTTGGCACCAACAAAAGCGCTTCTATCTGGGGCACGGCTTTTGCCACCGCGCAATACAGCCGCAAGGTGAACATGCCCTGGCGCTCTTTGTTGCCTGCAGCGGGTGCCGGGTTGTTGGGTTCGCTGGCCGGTGCCTGGTTCGTCACGCAGGTCGACCCCAGTCTGTTTCGCAAATTGCTGCCCGTGCTGCTGGCGGTGCTTTTGCTTTACACCTTGATCAAAAAAGACCTGGGCCGCAGCCATGCGCCGCGCTTTGCCGGGGCGCAAGAGGCTTGGATCGCCGCAGGCATCGGACTGCTGATTGGTTTTTACGACGGGTTTTTTGGCCCCGGCACCGGCAGCTTTTTGGTGTTTGCCTATGTGCGGGTGCTGGGTTACGACTTTTTGAACGCATCGGCTGCGGCCAAGATGATCAACGTGGCGACCAACCTGGCCGCACTGGCCCTGTTCACGTTCAAGGGCCATGTCTGGTGGCATCTGGCGCTGCCCATGGCGCTGGCCAACATCGTGGGCAGCCTGATCGGCACGCGGCTGGCCCTGAAACACGGCGCAGGCTTTGTGCGCCATGTGTTCATCTTCGTGGTGCTGGCCCTGATCTGCAAAACCGCCTACGACACCTGGCTCAAAGCCTGATGCACCTGTTGCGGGCGCGCGCCCCTGCTCGCGCAGGCTTGCACGCCACCGCCGTCAACGCAAGCGCCATTTGATTTGTCCGGCGAACTGCGCCAGCGCCACACCCAGCAAGGTCACCCCGGCCCCGGCGATCTTGACCCAGGTGTAATGCTCGCCCGACAAGGCCCAAGCAAACAAACCGGCCATGGGCGGCATCAGGTACATCAAAGGAGCGGTGCGGGCCACACCGCGCACATTGTTGATCCAGCCCCAAGCCAACCAGCCGATGAAGGCCGACACCATGACCGACCAGAGCAAGCCCACCCAGGCCCAAAAGTCGAGCGAGGACCAATTGGCCTCTAGCCCCGCAGGCACCGACAGCAGCATCACAGGCAAGCCCCCCAGCAACGTGGCGTAACCCATGGTCAGTACCGGGCCGTGGCGCTGCATCACGGGTTTGACCGCCACGGTGTAATAAGAGAACAGCCCTGCTGCGATCAACAAGACCAAATCGCCCCCGCCCGCCCGCCAATGGCCGCCCAGCAATTTGTCTGACAAGAACACCAAGACCCCGCCAAAAGCCAAAGTCACCCCGGCCATTTGCGGCAAACTGAGTCGCTCCAGACCCTGCACCCGCAAGATCAGCAGGGTGAAAATCGGCCCGCAAGCCAGAATGACCGAGCTGGAAAACGCAGTCGACCAATGGATACCGTAGGTCACCAGCCCGACATGCAAAGAATGGCCAATGAACCCCAACCAGGCCATGTGCATCCAGTCCTTGCGCGGCAAAGGCGGCAAGCAACGGCCAAAACGCCAGCGCATCAAAAACAAGGCGCACACCGGCATGATCAAGTAGCGGGCCCACAAAAATCCACCCGGCGAAATCAGGCCAAACAGGTACTTTTGCAGTGTGAAGTTGCCTCCCCAGATGACCACCAAAACCAAAGCGACGAGCAAGGCACGGTGGTCGTATCGGTGCAAGGGGGTGCGGGAAGGCATGGGGCTGATTGTGGGCTCACACGTCCCACGGCCGTGTCACGCTCGCAGCAAGTCTTCAGTCTTGCAGCACCACGGGCACGCGCTGCGCCAGCGCGCACATCAGCTCGTAACCCACAGTGCCAGCAGCTTGGGCCACCTCGTCAATGCTCAGTACGGCGCCATGGGCCGACTGCCCCCACAGCGTGACTTGGCTGCCCATTCCGGCTTGCGGCAAGTCTGTCAGGTCCACCGTCAGCATGTCCATGCTGACCCGCCCCAAAGTGCGGCCCCGCACACCGTCCACCAGCACCGGAGTGCCCGTGGGGCAAACGCGGGGATAACCATCGGCATAGCCGCAAGCCACCACCCCCATGCGCATGGCCTTGTCGGCCACAAAACGGGAGCCATAGCCCACGCTGTCGCCGGCTTGCAGCTGCTGCACGGCGATGATTTGGGCGTTCAAGCTCATGGCAGGCTGCAAGCCCCAATGCGCGGCGCTGTGCTCCGGAAAATCGGGCGCGCTGCCGTAGACGGCAATGCCGGGGCGAATCCAGTCGGCTTTGACAGCCGCATCCTGCGCATGGCGCAAGGTGGCGGCGCTGTTGCTCACACTGCGTTCGCCAGGCAGGTCGCGGGTGGCTTCTTCAAACAGGGCCATTTGCGCGGCAATGCCCTTGGGGCCATCGGCATCGCTGAAATGGGTGATCAATGAGATTTCGTCCACTTGGGGCAAAGCATTCAGCCGGGTCCAAGCTGAACGGTAGCGCTGCGGCGCAAAGCCCAGCCGGTTCATGCCCGAGTTCATCTTGAGGAAGACCCGGTGCGGCTCGTGCGTCTTGTGCAGCGCCAGCATGTCGATCTGCTCATCGCAATGCACCGTGTGCCAAAGGTGCAGACGCGAGCACAGCTCCAGATCGCGGGCCTCAAAAGCGCCCTCGAGCAACAAGATCGGGCCGCGCCAGCCCAGCGCACGCACCCGCTCGGCTTCGTTCAGGTCCAACAGCGCAAAGCCATCGGCCCCGCGCAGGCCCTCAAACACCCGCTCAATGCCGTGCCCATAGGCATTGGCCTTGACCACGGCCCAAGCTTGGGCATCGGGCGCGGCTTGCCGAGCAACCGCGAGGTTGTGACGCAGTGCGGTGGTGTGGATGGTGGCCTGGATCGGACGGGGCATAAAACGCCTGCAAACAAAATAAGACCCAGCAAGTGTGACAGCAAATCACGCCGCTCCGGCACCCGAAAAAAGCCGACTTCTCTCCTCGGGAATACCCGGCTGACCATGCCCAAAAGGGGGCTTACAAATGCTTTACACTGGCCCGCTGCCTGTTAACCCCGCGCATTCCGCCTGAACCGTTCAGGCACTGGCTGAACCTTGTAATCCATGGAAGTTTTTCAGTTTTTGATGCCCATCTTCACCGAATACGGCTACTTGGCCGTTTTCGTGATGCTTTTGATCTGCGGTTTTGGCATTCCCGTTCCAGAAGACGTGACCCTGGTCACTGGCGGCGTGATCGCCGGGCTGGGCCACGCCGATGTGCACACCATGTTTGCCGTGGGCATGGCGGGCGTGCTGCTGGGTGACGGCCTGATGTTCACCTTGGGCCGTCTGTACGGCCAACGCATCTCCCAATTGCCCGGTTTCCGCAAAATCCTGACCCCCGAGCGCTTTGCCAGCGCACAAGACGCTTTTCACAAATACGGCAAATGGGTCATGTTTGTGGCCCGTTTTCTGCCGGGTCTGCGCACCCCCGTGTTCTTTTCGGCGGGCATGAGCCACCGCGTGACTTTCCCGACCTGGTTTTTGATGGACGGCTTTGCCGCCCTGATCAGCGTGCCGATCTGGGTGTACCTGGGTTACTTTGGTGCCCAAAACTGGGACTGGATGTTCGCCGTGCTGCGCCAATTCCAGCACGGCATCTTTGCTCTGCTGGGCCTGGGCGTGGTCTGGCTGGGCTGGCGCTGGTGGCGCAAACGCCACAGCACAGCAGCCACTGACGCGCCCAGCGACCCGTCCTGACACGCCCACCCATGGGCCAAACCTCTCCCAAAAGTCTGGCCGTGGCCGGGCTGCTGTTCAATGCTTTGGTTTGGGGCGTGTGTTGGTGGCCCTTCAAACAACTCGAAGCCCAAGGCCTGCACCCCTTGTGGGCCACTGCGCTGGTCTATGGCTTTGTATTTGTGTCGATCGCCTTGTGGCTCTGGCGCACGGGCCGACTGGTCGGCTGGGGGCCGCATCCTGGTTTGTGGGTACTTTTGCTGGCCTCGGGCCTGACCAATGTGGGCTTCAACTGGGCCGTCACGGTAGGCGATGTGGTGCGCGTGGTGCTGCTGTTTTACCTGATGCCCGCCTGGTCTGTGCTGGTGGCCTGGTGGCTTTTGGGCGAAAAACCCAGCCGCATGGCGCTGCTGCGTTTGCTGCTGGCCCTGACGGGTTTGTTCATCGTGCTCAAAACCCCTGAAACCCCCTGGCCCGTGCCCGAAAGCCTGGCCGATGTGCTGGCGCTCATGAGCGGCTTCACCTTTGCCGTGACCAACGCCCTGCTGCTCAAACTCAAAGACACGCCCGCTTCATCACGCACCCTGGCCATGTTTGGCGGTGGCGCCATCATGGCCACCTTGGCGGCCCTGATCGGTCTGGCCATCGGGGTCATTCATGCAGGGCAGGCCTTCAGCTGGGGTTGGCTGCCTTATGTGGGCCTGCTGTGCCTGTCGTTCTTGCTCGGCAACCTGGCCTTGCAATACGGCGCAGCCCGACTGGCGGCCCACACCACGGCCTTGGTCATGCTTTCCGAGGTGCTGTTTGCCAGCGTATCCTCCGTCATGCTGGGTGCGTCCGACTGGGAAAGCCGCACACTGATCGGCGGTGCCTTGATCTTGCTGGCGGCTTTGCTGTCGGTGGTCGGCCCCGCACAACACGACTGAACTGGAGCCACCCCATGAGCCTTTATGACTTTGAAGCCCTGAGCATCGACAAGCAAACCGTGGCGCTGTCGCGTTTCAAGGGCCAAGTGATGTTGATCGTCAACACCGCCAGCGCCTGCGGCTTCACGCCCCAGTTCACCGGGCTTGAAAAACTGCACCAAACCTACGGCGACAAAGGCTTGGCCGTGCTCGGTTTTCCGTGCAACCAGTTCGCCAGCCAAGACCCGGGTGACGACACCCAAATCGCCAACTTCTGCCAAAAGAACTACGGCGTGAGCTTTCAGATGATGAGCAAGGTCAAGGTCAACGGCGCCGATGCCCACCCGCTGTACCAATGGCTCACGGCAGAAGCCCCCGGCATTTTGGGCAGCAAAGCCATCAAATGGAACTTCACCAAGTTCTTGGTCGGCAAAGACGGGCGCGTGATCAAGCGCTACGCGCCGCAGGATGCGCCCGAAAAAATCGCCAAAGACATTGAAGCGGCGCTGGCGGGGTGATCTGCCGGCGGACAAGTTGGTTACAGTCACGGTATGGCACCCACCATTGTTCGCGACGGTCAATTCCGTCTCTTCTTTTTTTCGCGGGAAGAGACACGCATTCATGTGCATGTGTCGCATGTGGACGGTGAAGCGAAGTTCTGGCTTACCCCAATGGTGGATTTAGCCAACCATACTGGTCTATCTGCTTCGCAACTTCGACAAGCGCAAGCAGTTGTGAATGTCCACTTGAAGGAGATCCAAGATGCCTGGAACTACCACTTTGGCCGCTGAAGTGACCCATATTTCGAAGCATGGTTTTTGGCTTCTGCTTGCCGACGAGGAGCTGCTCGTGCCCTTCGATCAATTCCCATGGTTTCGGAAGGGGACAATCGAACAGATCTCCGAAGTTCAGTGGCTGACCCCCGACCACCTCTATTGGCCGGGTTTGGACATCGACATATCGGTGCAATCGATTCGCAACCCATCCGCATTTCCGCTTGTTTCGGCCTAACACGGCGCTCGTCGCCCCATGTCGTTGAACTGAAGGGCTTTGCCTTTGGGCTGGCTTAGAACAACAAAACGGCGTGCCCGCTTACGCAGGCACGCCGTTTCTATTAGAAAACCCGCAATCAGTTCTTGTGCAGCTCAGCGTTCAACTCGCCCCAGCTCTTGTTGCGCGGAATGGCGTGCAAGGCGCCCGACTGTGAATCGCGGCGGAACAAAATGCCGTTTTTGCC